>CAZKNC010000019.1:0-12376 GCA_964553935.1 uncultured Planctomycetia bacterium
AGTTCCGCCTCCCGATCCTCTGCTTCGTAGACACCCCCGGCGCCTACCCCGGCGTGGGGGCGGAGGAGCGCGGACAGGCGCAGGCGATCGCCTACAACCTGCGGGAGATGGCCCGTCTGCCGGTCCCGATCATCGTGACGGTCATCGGCGAGGGCGGCTCCGGCGGCGCGCTGGGCATCGGCGTCGGCGACCGGATCCTCGTGTTCGAGAACGCGTACTACTCGGTGATCTCGCCGGAAGGGTGCGCGGCGATCCTCTGGAAGGACCGGGCCCGCGCGCCGGACGCCGCGACGGCGCTCAAGCTGACCGCCCCGGACCTCAAGGCGCTGGGCCTCATCGACGACGTGGTCCCCGAGCCGGTGGGCGGCGCCCACCGCGATTGGGACACCGCCGCCGCGAACCTCAAAGAGATGCTGCTCCGGCACCTGAACGAGCTGAGGGAGATGGACTCCAAGGCGCTCATCGCCGGCCGGGCGGAGAAGTTCCGCCGCTTCGGCCTCTTCACCGAAAGCTGACCCACCTAAAACCGGTACCATTTCCAAAAGTGCCAGGTTCACGATATGTCTAAGAGACGCGGTCTCATCATCGTCTACACCGGCGACGGCAAGGGCAAGACCTCCGCTGCGCTCGGGGCCGCCCTGCGGGCGCTGGGCCACGGATGGCGCGTCCTCGTGATCCAGTTCTTCAAGGGGGACTGGCCGGTGGTCTACGGCGAGCTCGAGCTGGCCAAGCGGCTGTACCCTCAGTTCGAAGTCCTTCAGCTCGGCCGCGGCTTCGTCAAAATCATGGGGGACAAAAAACCGTTCGCCGAGCATGTCGAAGCCGCGCAGGCGGCCCTGAACCTTACCCGGGAACGCCTGCTCTCAGGAACCTACGACCTGGTCATCCTCGACGAAGTCATCTATGCGATGGGTTACCTGGATTTCAAGCTGATTGAGCTCAAGGATGTGCTTCAGCTGCTTAAAGAGAAACCCCCGCAGACGCACGTGATCCTCACGGGCCGCAATGCTCCGGCGGAGTTGGTCGAAGCGGCGGATTTGGTGACGGAAATGAAAGAGATCAAGCATCCGATGAAGCGGGGTATTCCGGCTCAGCAGGGAATCGACTTCTAGCCCGCAAAAACACCTCATCTGCTTCGTTGCTGCGCTGCGCTTCCTTGTGCGGCGTATATTTCTATACGCCTCCGCGTGCGCTTGCGCGCGCCTTGCATCTGATGTGTTTTAGCAGGCTATGGGGGATTATTTTCTTTTGCCGGAGAGCATATCGTGGACGACGGTCATCAAATCGTCCGCCCGTCCGGGCTTCTCGTACATGCGGTCGGTTCCGGTGAAGGAGGCCGGCAGTTTGTCGGCCACACCTGGCTTGGCGCTGAGCAGCAGCACCGGGATGGCCTTGGTAATGGGGTCGGCCCGGAGCCGATCGAAGACTTCCGTGCCGGGGATGTCGGGCAGGACGATATCCAGAATGATCAAAGAAGGCCACTCCCCCTTGGCCCGGGCCAGCGCTTCTCCTCCCGTGGCGACCTCCACGACGTCATAGCCCTTGGTGTGCAGCAGATGGGCCAGCGCTTCGCGCCCTTCCGCTTCGTCATCCACTAGTAATATCTTCTGCTTGAATCCAGCCATGGCTTCTCCAAAGTCGATGATCTATGCCGAGGGAGAGGATCGAACTCTCATGAGGTTACCCCCACAGGTTTTTGAGACCTGCGCGTCTGCCAGTTCCGCCACCTCGGCGATTCCGGAATATGGTGGAGCTGAGGGGGATCGAACCCCTGACCTCTTGCATGCCATGCAAGCGCTCTCCCAGCTGAGCTACAGCCCCCGTAGCAGATCAGTCTACTGAGCGAATCGCCGCGTTGTCAATCCTTCCGGCGCCTGCTAGAATCGTCTTTTCCCGACGATGAGCTATCCCTTTATCGAACTCGAGCCGAAATGGCAGAAACGCTGGGAGGAGTCCGGAATCTTTCGGGCGGCGTCGGATCCTTCCGCGAAGAAATTTTACCTGCTGGAGATGTTCCCCTATCCCTCCGGCCGGATCCACATGGGCCACGTCCGCAACTACACCATCGGCGATGTGATGGCTCGATTCCGCGCCGCGCAGGGATACCGCGTGCTCCATCCGATGGGGTTTGACGCGTTCGGCCAACCGGCCGAAAATGCCGCCATCAAGCGGGGAGTGGACCCCGCCGCGTGGACGCTGGACTGCGCGGCCCAGATGCGGACCGAACTTAAAAAGCTGGGCCTCTCCTACGATTGGGATCGGGAAGTGGTGACCTGCCTGCCGGATTATTACCGCTGGAACCAATGGATCTTCCTCAAGATGCTGGAGCGGGGCCTGGCCTATCGTGCGACATCTTCGGTCAATTGGTGTCCGAGCTGTCAGACCACGCTGGCTAATGAGGAGGTGGTGCAGGGCGGCTGCTGGCGCTGCGGCACCGTGGTGGAGCCCAAACAGCTGGAGCAGTGGTATCTCAAAATCACCGCTTACTCGGAGCGGCTGCTCAAGGATCTTCAGGCGCTGAACCAATGGCCGGATCGCGTGATCGCGATGCAGCGCAACTGGATTGGGCGCAGTGAGGGAGTGGAGATTCGTTTCACCGTGCAGGGAAGCGGCGAGCCGCTTCCGGTTTTCACCACGCGGCCGGACACCCTTTTCGGCGCCACCTACGTGGTCGTGGCGCCCGAGCATCCACTGCTGAACTCCTTCATTCGCGGCCAGCCCCAGGAAAAGGAAATCCGTTCCTTCATCGATCGCGCGGCGCGCGCTGCCAAGCATGACCGGGTCGCGGAAGGGGTTCGCAAAGAAGGATTTTTCACCGGTGTCCACGCGGTAAACCCGGTGAACGGCGAGGCCATTCCCGTTTGGGTGGCCGACTATGTGCTGATGGAATACGGGACCGGCGCCATCATGGCGGTTCCCACGCACGATCAGCGGGATTTTCTTTTCGCGCGGGAGCATCGGCTTCCGATGCGGGTGGTGATCCGTCCGCCCGACGACTGGAGAGGACTGTCCACAAAAGGGACTGTCCCCGATGACGCCCGAACCTGGCCGGAGGCCTACGAGGGAGAGGGGCCGCAGATGAACTCCGGCCCCTTCGACGGGATTCCCAACGTCGAAGGGAAATCCAAAATCGCGGCCTGGATGGAAGAGAAACAGACCGGCCGCCGTGTCGTGCAGTGGAGATTAAGAGACTGGCTGATTTCCCGCCAGCGTTATTGGGGGACACCGATCCCGGTGGTTTACTGCGCGGCCTGCGGAGTCGTCCCGGTTCCGGTCGATCGGTTGCCGGTTGAACTGCCGGCCAAGGCCCCGATCACCGGCGAAGGGGGCTCGCCTTTGGCCAAGGTGAAAAGTTTCGTCGAAACCTCCTGCCCGAAATGCAAAAAGCCGGCGCGGCGGGAGACCGACACCATGGCCACCTTTTTCGATTCCTCCTGGTATTTCCTCCGGTTCTGTTCTCCGAAAGAGGGGAAGTTCCCTTTCAATCCACAGGAAGCGGCCTACTGGATGCCGGTTGACCAATATATCGGCGGCATTGAGCACGCGATCCTGCATTTGCTCTATTCCCGGTTCTTCACGAAGTTCCTGAAGGATGCCGGCCTGCTGAAGGTGGACGAGCCGTTTACCCGTTTGCTCACGCAGGGGATGGTTCTGAAAGACGGCGAGGTCATGTCCAAATCCAAAGGCAACGTGGTTGACCCCGATGGCGTGATCGAGCGGGAGGGGGCCGACGCTCTGCGCCTGTTTATCCTGTTCGCCGCGCCCCCCGAAGACCAGCTGGAATGGAATGACAATGCGATTGAGGGGGTGGCCCGATTCCTGAACAAGGTCTGGGACCTGGCTGAGAAGACCGCCGTTCGCCCTGAGCCCTTCGACTCGGCCGCTCATCCTGAGCTTGTCGAAGGAGAGCGGCCGGCTCAGGGTGAACGGTCCACTGATCTCCAGCGCCTCACCCACAAAACCATCAAAAAAGTCACTGAGAACCTGGAATCGTTCAAGTTCAACACTGCCATCAGCGCCCTTATGGAATTCCGGAATGCCGTTGAAAAACAGGGAGGAGACAGGAAGGCGGAGACAGGAGAGATTCGGGAAGCGGTGGAAACCCTCCTCCGACTGCTGAATCCTTTCGCCCCTCATCTCACCGAGGATCTGTGGGAGAAACTGGGCCACCGCGAACTGTTGGCCCGAAGCCGCTGGCCGTCTTACGACCCGGCGATGGTGTTGGAGAAGGAAGTGACGCTGGTCATCCAGGTCAACGGGAAGCTCCGGTCCCGCCTCACGGTTCCCGCCGATCTGGACAAGGAAACCCTTCGCTCAAAAGTCCTCGCTGATCCGGCTGTCACCCGCTGGCTGGACAGCAAACCGATTCGGGAGTTTATCGTCGTTCCCAATCGCCTGGTCAACCTCGTCGTTTGAGTTGATTAGTAGCAATAAAATCTAGTAGAAATACTTGATTTAAGGCCTCCATGCGGGTAACCTTAAGGTATCCCATGCAGAACGCCCCTAGAAAGAGGAAGTATCTCTCCTTGCTAAGCGCTTTGTTAATCCTGGCGCTGGCTCTTCCGACTCCGTCCGCCCAGGCTCTGCGGACACTCAATGCTGGGGCGGAGGAATCCCCGGTTCAAGACCTGCTTGAAAACGCGCTCCAATCCGCCGCCGGGGTGGAGGAGAAAGGGAAGGAAGAAAGGGGCGGATACCTGGACGCGCTGGTCAAGGTCATGGATGAGCTTCTGAAAGCGCGCAAAGAGGAGGAGGTGGCCGCGGCTGTTGAGGGATTTGTTCAAGAAACGCTTGGGTACGATGGGGTCGCTCTGTATCTGGTGGAGCCGCCTGTCCGTTGGGATGAGCCGTTCATGATTCGCAGCCAATTCCGCCTTGGGTTCAAGGGTCCTTCCTCGGCGGAAACGCTGGGACCGGCTGCCTACGAAAAGGAGTGGGCTTTGCGGGATCCTTCACCCGATGGAGATTTGCAAATCGATCGCTGGAATGCTCTGGGGGGTTTGAACGCAAAGTGGGTGAACCGGGAGGCGCTTCAAAAGGACGCCCGACTCTACGGCGGCAAGGACAGAGTTCGTTCGGCCTACTATTACACGGTCAAGAACCTGGGTGTTCCGTCGCTGCTGGTGCTGATTCAAAACTGGGAGAGCGGCCGGCCTCTCTTCCAGGGAGAGACTGATTTGGAGAAGGCGGAAAGCCGGCGGCGGGTTCGGGAAACGTTGACCACGCTGGGCCGGGCGTTCCTTCTGGCCATGGAAAATGTCCGCTCCTACCGCCGGTCCGAAGAGATGGCGAAAATGGCGGGACCGCTGCATGCCCTCAAGAACGCCCTCGGCCGCGTAACCTCCCGGTCCGAGCTGCTGGAGCTGGATCTGGACCCGGAACAGCATCGGGACATCAGCCAGCTCAACCGGGAGATCCAGAGTTTGAGTTTTGCGTTGGCCCAGAACGCGTCCAGCATTCTGGATGGACTGCGGAACGGTCCGCAACCGTCCGATCGGAGCCCGGCGTCTCCGTTGTCCTTGAACGAGAAAGATCTGGCGCCGTTTGCCGGACAGATTCATGATTTGGCGGGAGAGCTGATGGAGCCGGTGCGTCGGGGCGATGCGGAAACTCTCCAGAAGCGGATTGCGGAAACGGAAACGGAGATCCTCGCGCAAATTCATCTCACCAAAAGAGAAGAACTCGACGCGCTGGATCCGGAGCGGCAGCTCGAAGTCCAGCCGGTGAGGGTGGCCCTCTCCGTGTTGGATCGCTGGATGACGCTGGGTTCTTTGGCTATCGCCGCCCGGCAAGAACTCCGGGGGGAGACCGAGAAATGGGTTCCGCAGCTGCGGTCGCTCATGGGGCAGACGGGGATGCTTGTGAAACTTGGAGAGAAACTGCAGGCGGCGGAGGAACAGGTGCCGACAGGCGGCGACGCGCAGGACGGGATCAAAATAGTCGTGGACAGGGTTTCAAAACTTCCTGAGGAGATGGAACGGTTCGTCCAGGAGTTCGGTGCCGTGCTGGGAGTCGAGCCGGAACGGCTGACGGCCCCCGGTCCGCGCGATCTGGTAGCGGAGCTGCGCAGTGCGGTGGAGTCCAGCGTGGCGTGGCAGGATGGCCATGTCCGTTACGAAGGGCCGAGGATTTCCGGAGGAGTCATTAGCCGTTGGCCGGTCGATCCCCAAAGGGCGGCTTTGGCGGCAAACACGCTTGCCGAGCTCTTGCATAACACCTGGAAGTACCGCCGAGGGAACAAACTGCGAGTGGAAGTCACGGTCCGTTTTGACCCTCTTACGAACCGGCTGAATGTGACGGTAGAAGACAATGGCGTGGGGATTCCCAGGGTCCTGCGGTCTTCTCTGTTTCAGATGGGCAACCGCCTGAATCGTCCTGAGATCCAGAACATCGAAGGGACCGGTTTTGGTTTGGCGACTCTCCGGATGGAATTGGAGAAAGAAGGCGGCGGATTGGAATTGGTCAAGAGCCGGGCGATCCGCGAGGTTCCACGGGCCAGGGAAGCGGGCTCAACGTTCCGCTTCTGGATTCCGATCCAGGATTCCCCGGAAGAGGCGATTCCTTTGGATCTGGAAGGGAAAACGGTTCCGGCCCACGCGGATTCAAAACCTTCCTGGGAGGGCCAGCCGGCTTCAGCGGAGGTCTCGGTTTTCGCCGGGGTGGAGGAGATGGAGGAGTTTTATTTGAGAGAAAGAATGCAGGGGCTCTATCTTTTTCCAGGACTGGTTCAAAAACATTTCGGGGAAAACGGAGCCCGCGCGGGAAGCTGGGCCGCGTTTTTGAAAGAGGTCCGGAAAGAAAGTTCGATGACGGTCGGCTCTGCCTTTAACCCATGGAAATGGAAACGGTGGATGGCCGCCAAGGCCTTGGGGACATTGCCGACCCCCCTGCGGATTTCCGTCGAGGGCGAGCTGGTGCTGCACAATCAGCGGGAAGGAGTGCTGGTCTTGGGAGAGAATGGAGCCGAGCCCTCTCTGCTGGCCATTTTTATGACCGGCGACCAAGGGAGCGGCTGGAGCAGCCACAGCCCGTTGGAGTGGATTGTCTCGGATCAGAAAAACAGGCATACCTGGACCTACCTGGGCGGCAACGGAGATCTGTTGGTTTTGGAATTCCCTCAAGGATTGTACGCGGGCCGCCGGCCGCGGCCGGCGGGCGACCACCTGCCGCTGACGACCCGGTTTCCCTTGCTGGGGGCCGACGAGGTGCCTGTTCATGAGCGGGAATTCGAGGGCCGCGCGTTCCGGACGAAGATTAAAGGGCGGGATGAATTCGTTCGCTTGAAAGGCGTGGTCCGGTTTTCCCGGAGGGAACTGCTGACCACTCGTCAGACGCTCGCGTTGTCGGAGCCGGTCCTCCCCGTGCCGCTGCAGAGACTGCCCGATATGCCGATCGTCGTGGAGCTGACTCAGCATCGCTGGAGAACCGATTGGGACAAGGATCCCGATTGGCAAAAGGCGGTCGCCGATCTACAGGCGGCCGTCCAAACCGTGGAGGATTTTTTCGTATCTCGCCTTTCCTCTGGGGTAGAGGAGGTGCAAATCGGGGAATTGCGGATCCCGAAATCCGGATTGGCGCTGGAAGGGTTGACCGTCCAGGCGACCGGGGAAATCGCCGTGGGGCTGGAAGAATACTTGACCCCCGGCGAAACGGCGATGGCCGTGCCGGTCGCCGATCAGCGATCGGTCGGCACGCTGCTGCTTTCTCCCGGAATTCGAGAGGTGCAGGCCTCGCTGGCGGATGCCGGCATTATCGTGAAGCGAGTGGGCACGCCCGAAGAATCTCGGCAGCTGCTGGAAACGGAGCCGGTTGGACTGCTGATTCTGGCACCCGAGGATGCGGCGAAAGGGGATTGGCGCGGAACTTCCGGCGTGCCGGCCGTGGTGATGCCGGCGTTGGCGGCCGCCGGTTTGGAGGAGCGGCAATTGGCGGCGATCGCCGAAGCGGCTCAAGCCCACGGCGGAATCCTGTATGTGAACGAGATGACGCAGACCGGAGCGGAAGAAAAAATTCTCATCCTGCGCACGGCCGCCTAAGTGTTTTTATTTGCTTCTGTATTTGCACATTCTGCTAATCTATTGCTATGTTGGAGGCGATCTTTACCAAACAGGAACGGCAAGCGCTGGCGTTTCTTCTCGCGGTGGGATTCCTGGGATTGGGAATCCGCGCTTGTCAAAAGTTCCAGGCCGCCGGAAAACCTGCCGAATCTTTTGTTTCACTGCGAGTAGCGGTCAACCGAGCCAATGAGGCGGAGCTGGTGGCCTTGCCGGGCATCGGCCCGGTGACCGCGCGGCGGATTCTGGAGGAACGCCGGCGCGGTGGGCGGTTCGTGACGGCGCGGGATCTCCTGCGCGTGAAGGGGATTTCGGCCAAGACGCTGGAAAAGATCCATAGACTGGTTACCTTCGACTGAGATATGCCCCCTCAGACCGTTCGGGACAGGTCCGGGGTTCACGAACGCTTGCCGCGCCCACCGTGCGCGGCTTCGCTCCGCTTCGGAAATCGCTCGTCGCGGCCAGGGAACCCTTCCGCGACACCCTGGTCGCTCATTCCTCAGAGGTCGTTCACCCCGCACCCGTCCCTCCGGCCCCGCGACGGGGTTGCCCGGTGCGGCACATCCGCAGGCCGGCTGCCTTGAATACGCTCTCAGAGACCGGCCGAGGACTAAGTGAGTCCCGCGTGGGCGGGACGAACGGTGCCCAACCGGGCACCCCGGAACGGAGGACGAGACGCCTCCTGATGCGCAGGGATGGGCAAGCATATCCGAGCACCCCGCCGGCTGCCCAGCGGCTTCGGTTTCCGATGCTGTGGATCGCAGCGGCATTCGCCCTCGGGATCGCGGTGGGAGGGTGGGTGCTGACTGCCGCGCCCGCCGCCTGGTTGGTCCGGAACCGCGCCGTCCGTTGGAACATTCTCCTGCTGGTCGTTGCCGTCTTGTTTGGAGCGGCGCGAACGGCGGTGGACCGGATCGTTCCGGCTGACGGCATCGTTCATTGGATTTCCGATCGACCGCGGCCGATCGTTTTAAGGGGATTGCTGCTTGGACAGCCGGAATTCACGGGGCAGGGAAAGATGGCGCACGGCTGGCTGAGGGTTGAATCGATCCGGGTGGGAGAACAGTGGGTTCCTTGTTCCGGGAAACTTCAGGTTCGCTTGCCGGCTGAAGCAGGTCTTCTGCTCGCCGGGGAACACCTGCAATTGTACGGGCTGCTCCGTTCGGCCCGTCCCAAAGTCTCCGGCCGGTTCGATGAGGAACAGTGGCTCCGGCTGCGCGGAGCCGCGGGCGTTCTTGCGGTTTCGGATGCTGAAGGAGTGATTCGCCTGAGCGCGGCCGCCGGCGTTGGGTTCCGCTACCGCCGCTGGGTCGAACGGTTCCGCAGGCATCTGCAGGGAATCGGCCGCTCTTTGCTGGATCCTGGGGAAGCCGGATTTTTGGAGGCGCTTTTACTGGGGCAATCGCGCGGGATCTCCAGGTCCGATTGGGAAGCGTTTCGGAAAACCGGCACGGTGCATGTGCTGGTCGTCAGCGGACTGCACGTCGGACTGATCGGCGGGATTTGTCTCCTGCTGCTGATTGCCCTGCGGCTGCCCCGATCGGTCTGCTATGGATTTTTATCGGTGATCTTGATCAGTTATTGTTTATTGACCGGCTTGAACCCCCCGATCGTGCGGGCGACGGTCGCCGGGGTGCTGCTGTGCTGGGCAAAAGTTCGCGGGGTGGAACATTCCGCGCTCAATCTTATCGGCGCGGCGGCGTTTGGGATGCTGTTCCTGGATCCGAAGATGCTGTTGGACGCCAGTTTCCAGCTCTCTTTCGCCGCAACTGCGGCGGTGGTGGCCGCCGACGGCTGGATGGCCGGAACGCTTCAGCCGTTTCGATCCCGTTTTCTGGTTCGGGCTGGGGCGGTTTCGCTTTCGGCGTGGGCAGCCACGCTGCCGATTCTGGCGTGCCGCTTCCAATCGATCGCGCTGCTGGCTCCGGCCGCCAATCTGCTGGTGGTGCCGCTGACTTCCCTTTTGACGGCGGTCGGATTCCTGGTGTACGGCATCGGATGGCTGGCTCCGCCGGCAGCCGTTCCGTTCGCGGCCGTGTTTGCCTGGGGAAGCCGCGGGCTGACTCGCTTGGTGCAGGCGGCCGGGACGCTCCCCGGCTGCTACTGGAGCTGGTAAAAAGCCCACAAAGTCACCCAGCATGTGCTATTCTTCTCGCTGGAGACCCGTACGGTGGAGGATCCAACCTTAAATCCCATGTCCCTCCCCGAACGGCGCAGGTACCTGCGCCTGAATTTCCGCGAACCTATCCGATTTCGTGACGTTTTTAAACCGCATGCTTATTCCGGCGCACTGGCCAGGGATTTGAGCGCCGGCGGACTCCGGATGAGCGCGCAGGAGTTTCTGCCCAAAGACAGCAAGCTGGTGGTGGTGCTGGATCTTCCCGGCGTGCGGGAGCCGGTCCGGACGATTTCCCGCGTGGCTTGGATGCAGAAGGAAAGGACTTCCGACCGTTACGACTGCGGCTTGGAATTCGTCGGGATTTCCCGGGAAGACCAGGAAATCATCGCCGGCCACATCGAACGGGGCGTTCTTCCGGTTTCCTCGCTTCGGCCCGCGCTGGCGTAGAGTTCGACCCTGTGGTATCGTGAAAATATGATCCGCTTTCGTTCACTTTTTCTTTCCTCTTTTTTGCTGGTTTCCTGCGTTGCACAGGCCCACGCCGCCTGGATTTGGACCCCCCAGACCCGCCGGTGGATCAATCCCAAGTACGCCGCGAAGGACACCCCAAGCGCTCAAATGGATTGGGCGGTCGGTTTCTTCGAGAAGAAAGATTACGAGCGGGCTTCCAAGGAGTTCGTTCGCCTGGTGCGTTCTTATCCCCGGTCGGAGCTGGCTCCGGAGGCTCAATACTTGGCGGGGGTCTCTTTCGAATTGATGGGCCGGGCGGGGGCGGCTTACGACAGCTACAAAAAACTGGTGGAGATCTACCCTTTCAGCGGTCGTTTCCGCGACGCGATTGAGCGGGAATTCATGATTGCCGAAGAGTTGTTCGCCGGCCGGCGCCTGCAGTTGTTCGGCCCCATCAAGGTGCCGGCGCTGGACAAGGCGATTGAAATCTATCAGCACGTGGTGGATCACGCGCCGTACGGAGAGTACGGCGACCGTTCTCAGCTCCGGCTGGGCGAGTCTTATCTGCGCCAAAACCGGTATGAGGAAGCCAATCGGGCGTTCCAGCGCATGGTGGATGATTACCCCAACTCGCCGCTGGTGGAGCAGGCCAAGTTCAAAGTGGCTTTCTGCGCCCGGCAATTGTCGCTCCGACCCAGCTACGATCAATCGGCCACGGACGAAGCGATCGACTGGTATGAAAAATTCATCGCGGGTCATCCCGACAGCGACCTGGTTCCTCAGGCGCGGGAAAGTCTGAAACAGCTCCACGAGATCAAGGCGGAAGGGCTGGCCAAGGTGGCTCGCTTCTATGAGATCCAAGGCAAGCCGGGAGCGGCCGTGGTCTATTACCGGGAGGTCGTCGAGAAATATCCCGACACGATCCATGCGGCCGCGGCGATTTCGAAACTCAAGGAGTTCGAACAGACCGGTGTTCTCAAGAAATAAGCTTTTCTTACTGGCCATTTGCTCCGCGCTGTCGGCCCTCTTTTCCGGCTGCGGCTATTCCACCAGCCGGCTTCTGCCTTCCTCTTACCAGTCCATTTACGTGGAGCCGTTCCAGAATGAGATTCCGATCACCGAGGTGCCGGGGGAGCGGACCGGTTTGTACACCAGCGTGCCGGAGCTTGAGGAGAAGATCACGCAGGGTGTGCTTGACCGCTTCCTGTTCGACGGAAATCTCCGCGTTACCACAAATCCCGAGACGGCTGACCTGCGCCTGACCGGCAAGCTGGTCGATTTCTATCGGCAAGCGATCCGCCGGCAGGATGACGATACGGTGGAGGAATATCGGCTGAACCTGACCGCCTCTTTGACCCTGCGGGACCGAAACGACAAGCTGTTGCTTCAAGAACCCAACTTCGTCGCGGACACGACGTATTTCGTCTCCGGGTCGCTGGCCAGAAGCGAAACGGCCGCCGTGAGCGACCTGGTGATCGATTTCTCACGTCGCGTGGTGGAGTGGGTCATTGAGTACTGGTAGCGGACAAAAACCGGCCGCCGCATTCCCTCGAGCGGTGCTGTGCGTCGGGCCGGATCGCTGGCTGAGGGCTCGCGCGGTGGAACGGACCCGGGCCCGCTGCATTTCACCCGGCTTCGAAGAAACCGACTTCGTCCGATTCTCCGAACCCCCCGCTGAAACCGAACGAATCCTCGAGGTGCTTCAGACCGCCCCTTTCGGATCTGCCTGCCGGGTGGTGGTGGTCGACGGGCT
>CAZKNC010000020.1:0-2426 GCA_964553935.1 uncultured Planctomycetia bacterium
ACACCGACAAGATCGCCCAATACATCGAGGAAGCGCGGCGCAAGGAGATTCCGATCCTGCCGCCCGACGTGAACAAGAGCTTCGCCCGGTTCACCGTCAACGAGAACGCCATCCGCTACGGCCTGCTGGGCGTGAAGAACATCGGTGAGAAGGCGATCGAATCGCTGGTGACCGCGCGAGAGGAGAAAGGTCCCTTTGTCTCGCTGGTCGATTTCTGCGAGCGGGTCGATTTGAGGACGGTCAACAAGAAGGTGATGGAATCGCTGGTCAAATGCGGAGCGTTCGACGGCATGAAACTGCGCCGCTCGCAGATGATGGCGGTTCTGGAGAAGGCCATGGACGTGGGAGCCGGCCGTCAGAAAGAAAAAAGCGGCGGCCAGCTTTCTTTCTTCGACGTTTTCGGAGGGGCGGGCCCAGCCCGGCACGAATCGCTGGAGGTTCCGGACTTAAGCGAGTGGCCGCAGGAGCAGCTGCTGGGGTTTGAGAAGGCCCTGCTCGGTTTTTACCTGACCGGACACCCGCTGGCCGCTTATGAAAACCAGATCCGTTTTTTCACCCGTACCACGACGGCCAACCTGACCTCCGTGCGGGACGGCTCCGACGTGACGCTGGGCGGCGTGATCGGGAAATTAAAAATCACCACGACCAAAAAAGGGAACGAGCGGATGGCGATCGTGACCTTCGAAGATTATCACGGCAGCGTGGAGGTTCTCATCTTCCCGAAGGTTTTTCCTCTGTTCGAGAACCAGCTGAAGCCGGACACCGTCGTGCTGATCCAGGGCAAGCTTTCGCTTCGAGAAGACCGGCCGCGGATCATGGCCGAAGAGATTATTTCTCTGCAGGAGGCCTGGCGCAGCCGGGTTCGGGCCATCCGGATTCGTCTGACGGATTCCTTGGAGCGAAAATCTCTGGAAAGCTTGAAACAGACCCTAAGCTCCAGCCCCGGACCGGTTCCGGTGGAGCTGGCGTTCGGAAACGAAGACCCCGGCAGTGGGGTTCGCGTCGCGGTGGGATCCACGCTTCATGTGGCTCCCTCTCAGGGGCTCCTGCAGTCGCTGATGGATCTGGTCGGAGCCGAATCCATCTCGATCAAGAAGGTGGGTTGACTTTCCCATCTTATTGTCCGACAATCCTTTAGAGTCAGCTTCAAAACCCTTGCATCGAAAATTAGCGGAGGTCCCATGACCAAAAAAGAAATCGTCCTGAAGGTTGCTTCGGAGGCCAATCTGAAGCAGTTGGACGTCAAAAAGGTCGTTCAGCGCAGTCTCGAAGTGATCGTCGAAGCCCTCAGCCGAGGGGAGACGGTGGAACTGCGCAATTTCGGAATCTTCAAAGTGAAGTCCCGAAAAGGACGGACCGGCCGCAACCCGCGCACGGGGGAGAAAGTGCCGGTTCCTCCGAAGCGGGTCGTGACATTCAAGCCGGGTCTTCACATGAAGAGGGACATTCGCTGACCTCTTTTCAAGCGCTGGGCGGCACCAGCGATATTTTTCCCGACGAGGCACGCCATTGGCAGCGGCTGGAAGCCATCGGCCGGCGCGTTCTGGAGCTGTACGGGTATCAGGAAATCCGGACCCCGCTGATCGAAGAAGCCGCCGTTTTTACCAGCTCTCTCGGCGAAGCCGCCGAGATCGTGACCAAGCAGATGTATCTGTTCCAGGACCGGGGCGGGCGTTCCGTGGCGCTCCGGCCTGAAGGGACCGCTTCGGTCGTGCGGGCTTTTATCGAAAAGGGATTGGATAAGAGCGGCGGGCTCGTTCGCTTTTATTATCTGGGGCCCATGTTCCGGGCGGAACGGCAGCAGGCGGGGCGCCGGCGCCAGTTTCATCAGCTGGGGGTCGAGGTGTTCGGTTCGGCCAGCCCGTTTCAGGAAGTCGAGGTGGTCCTGGTGCTGACGCGTCTTCTTCGGGAGTAGAAGCTGGAGAGATGGGTCCTTCGAATCAACTCGCTGGGCTGCCGTGAGGATCGGGCGAAGATCGTGGAGCTGGTCCGCGCAAAACTGGCGCCGCACCGGGAACAATTGTGCGAGGACTGCAAACTCCGCCTGGAAAAGAACCCCCTGCGGATCCTCGACTGCAAAGAGCCGCGGTGTGTGGAGCTCAGCCGCGCCGTGGATGTTTTTGAAGCGGTCTGCTCCGACTGCCGGGAGCATTTCAACAGCGTGGCGGCCGCGCTGGAAAAGGTCGGCGTCTCGTTTGAGCGGGATCCGCATCTGGTGCGCGGGCTGGACTATTACACGCGGACTGCGTTTGAGGTGATCCACGGCGGGCTGGGCGCTCAGAACGCGCTGGGCGGCGGCGGGCGGTACGACGATCTGGTCCAGAAAATGGGGGGTGCCGCGGTTCCGGCCGTCGGTTTCGCGGTCGGGCTCGAGCGGATCCGGATGGTGCAGGAAACGGCCCAGCCGGCACCGGCTCCTTCCGGGG
>CAZKNC010000020.1:2436-12350 GCA_964553935.1 uncultured Planctomycetia bacterium
GGGGAGGGATGCTACGTGGCCGCCGTGAGTTCGGCTCAGATCCCGGAAGCCATTGCGCTGGCCGAGCAATTGCGCGAGCGCGGAACGGCGGCGTGGTCCAATCTGGAAGATCGGCCTTTGCGCCGGCAGATGGAGCAGGCCTCCAAGCTGGTGCCGAAAGGGGTGGTCCTGATCCTCGGTGAAGAGGAAGTGCGGTCGGGCCAGGTGACGGTGAAGGAGATGGCGACGGGAAAACAGCGGCAGGTGTCGCGTGAGCAGCTGCTTCGGGACGGATTCTATGCCAACCCCTAAACGAACCCACGACTGCGGTTCACTCGGCGAAAAGGAAATCGGCCGAGCCGTCACGCTCTGCGGATGGGTTCATCGCCGGCGTGATCACGGGGGACTCATCTTCATCGATCTTCGGGACCGATGGGGTTTGACTCAAATCGTGTTCAATCCCTCCTCGGGCGGCGGCCTGCACGCCCGCGCGAAGGAACTGCGCTCCGAATTCTGCGTCACGGTCCGCGGCGCGGTCCAGCGGCGTCCGGCTGGCACTGAAAACCCGAAACTGGCCACGGGTCTCATCGAAGTAGCGGTCCAGGAATTGGAAGTGCTCAACCCGAGTGCCACACCGCCGTTTGAAATCGCCAGCGAGGAAGAGGTCTCGGAAGAGCTGCGCTACACCTACCGTTATCTGGATTTGCGCCGGCCGGAGCTGAGGGACCGGATGATCCTGCGTCACCGGGTTCTGCGCGCGATCCGGCGCGTGCTGGAGGAAGAACGGTTCATTGAAGTCGAGACGCCCATTCTCACCAAATCCACGCCGGAAGGGGCCCGGGACTACCTGGTGCCGAGCCGCTTGAGCCCCGGCAGGTTCTACGCGCTTCCGCAGTCGCCCCAGCTGTACAAGCAGCTGCTGATGGTGGCCGGGTTCGACCGTTATTACCAGGTGGCCCGCTGTTTCCGGGACGAAGACCTGCGCGCCGAGCGCCAGCCGGAGTTCACTCAGCTGGACCTCGAGATGTCGTTCGTCGATGAGGAAATGATTTACGCGCTGATGGAGAAGGTGTTCACTGCGATCTGGAAAGAGGCGCTCGACAAAACCCTGCCGATCCCGTTTCCCCGGCTGACTTATGCCGAGTGCCTGGAGCGGTTCGGAACGGACAAACCGGATCTCCGGTTCGGCATGGAGCTGATCGACCTGACCGCTTCGTTCGCCGACACGCCTTTCCAGCGGTTCCGGGACGTCGTGGCCAAGGGCGGCAAGGTCCGCGGGATCGTCGCCGCGGGCGCCGCAGTGCTGAGCGGCAAAGCGGTCGACGCGCTCACCGAAGCGGCCAAACAAGCGGGCGCCTTGGGTCTCGTGACGATCCGGGTCACGGAAAAGGAGCTGATCTGTCCGGTGGCCAAGCATGTGGGGGAAGAGACGCTCCAGCGCGTGGCGCGCGATTCCGGCGCGCGGGTCGGGGATCTGATTTTATTGGTGGCGGACCGGCCGGATCGGGCCTCGGCGATTTTAGGCGTCCTGCGGAATCATTTGGCTCATCAGCTGAACCTGATTCCGGAAGGGCAGTTTTCATTCGCCTGGATCACCGACTTCCCGCTGTTCAAGTACAACGAAGAGACCCAGCGCTGGGAATCGGAACATCACCCCTTCACCGCGCCGCATCCGGACGATTTGGCGCGGCTCGAGAGCGATCCGGGACAAGTCCGTTCCCGGTCGTACGACCTGGTCCTCAACGGCGTGGAGCTGGGCTCCGGTTCCATTCGGATCCATCAGCGGCCGGTCCAGGAGAAGATCTTTCAGATCCTCGGTCTTCCGGAGGAGGAAGTGAAACTGAGGTTCGGTTTTTTGCTCGACGCGTTCCGGTTCGGGGCGCCTCCGCACGGCGGGATCGCTCCGGGGATCGACCGGCTGATGGCGCTGATCACTTCGGCTCCTTCGATCCGGGAAGTCATCGCTTTTCCCAAAACGCAGAAAGCAGTGGATTTGATGGTGGACGCGCCGTCGGAAGTCTCGCCGGCGCAGTTGAAAGAACTTGGCGTTCAAATCAGGAAATAGGAGGAAGACGAGTCATGCAAACCAGTTCGATGGCGGGTGTTGTGGGGTTGGTTTTTTTGGCCGGGACGGTCGGCTGCGCCCGGATTAACACGCAGGTGGTGGACAAGCCGCGCGTCGATCAGGATTTGCCGGGCAACCAGGGATATCTTCAGGGTTCCGCTCCGGCGCCGGGTCCGCGCAAGGCGACGCGCCGGATGATCGAGACCAACATCGAGCTTCCGACCGCCGACGAGCTTAACCCGTGGCGCAAACGCCCGCAGGCCGCTGCGCCCGCGCCGGCCGCGCCGGCGGAACCGGCTGGACCCGATGCATGGGAAGAGCCGACCCAATACGCTGAGCCGGAAGATCTCCAGCCGGTTCCCCTGCCCACCGTGGAAAGCGTGGAGTACACCGTTCAGTCCGGCGATACCCTCGAAAAGATCTCCAAGAAGTTCTACGGCACGACGAAAAAATGGCGCCGGATTTACGACGCCAACCGCGGCGTTCTGCGCACGCCCGATCGGGTTTATCCGGGGCAAAAGCTGATGATTCCCACCGAGGAGGAGGCCGAAGCCCAGACGGGCGGGCAGGATTTCAAGTAAGTGGAGAAATCCTTTCACTTACTTTCCGATCACGAAGCCGCGACGCTGTTCGGCCTGCACGACGAGCATCTGAAGCTCATCGAGGCGGAGTTCGGCGTCAAAACCGTCAGCCGCGGCCAGGAGCTGACGGTCACCGGTCCGGATCCGGCGATGCAGAAGGTCAGCCGGCTCATGGATCAACTGCTGGGCCTGATCCGGTCCGGACAGTATCTGCGCCGGCATGAGGTGGTCTACGCCATCCGCGCCATGGAGAAGGACGAGCAGCTGGATCTCCAGCCGATTTTCTCCGACCGCATCGAGGTGTTGTCCAAACGGCAGTTCATCATTCCCAAAACGGCGGGACAGAAAATATTCGTGGACGCGATCCGCCAGAACGACATCGTGTTTGCCATCGGGGTCGCGGGAACGGGAAAAACCTATTTGGCGATGGCGATGGCGGTCAACGCGCTGAAACGGCAGGAGGTTTCCCGCATCATCCTGACGCGCCCGGCCGTGGAAGCGGGGGAGTCGCTGGGGTTCCTGCCGGGAACGTTTGAGGAGAAGGTGAATCCCTACCTGCGTCCGCTGTACGACGCCTTGTATGAAATGATGGACGTCGACCGGATTCAAAAGAACCTGGAGCGCGGCGTGCTGGAGGTGGCCCCCTTGGCGTACATGCGGGGCAGGGCACAGCCATACTTCAGCTCCGTTCTTACTCCTGGGGGCTATGTGCCGATTGGAAGTCTCCGGGTTGGTGACACCGTGGTAGGTGCGGATGGTGGACCGACGCGTGTTGTTGGAGTCTATCCACAGGGTTTCAAAGAGATTTTTCGCATCACCATGCAGGACGGTGCCTCAACCCTGTGTTGTGCCGATCACCTGTGGGCTGTGTGCACGCGAGACGACAAACGTCGAAATAAAAACTTCCGAATTCTGGAGACGCGTGAGATGTCAGGGCGGCTCAGGTGCGCACACTACCACCGGTTCGAGTTGCCATTGATCAGCGCTCCGGTTCAGTTCCCCTCGAGGACGGTGCCGCTGGATCCTTACGCGCTCGGCTTGCTCCTTGGAGATGGATGCCTCACCGGTAGCACAACCCCTGCGTTCGCGACCGGCGACATCGAGCTGGCTGACGCGCTTGGAGAGACACTTGAAGGCATCGAGGTGACACGGAAAAGCAGCATCGACTACGTGCTGCGCAATGCGAATGGCGGTCGCGGGGGCGTTATTGTCGCCAACCCTGTCACTGCAGTGTTGCGTGAGCTTGATCTCTGCGGGACCAGGTCATCGACTAAGTTTGTTCCGGAGGCATACCGATACAATTCTGCGGACGTACGGCTGGCCGTTTTGCAGGGCCTCCTGGATACTGACGGGGGACCGGTGCTGCAAGCTGGCCGGACGTGCCGGATTCACTACTCCACGGTGTCGCCGCGTCTGCGGGATGACGTCATCTTTCTGGTACGTTCGCTGGGAGGGATCGTCTACTCCAGATGCCGGTCTGCAAGGGGGCGCGCACCGGGACGGGTGAGAGAGCGAGATGTGCGTCATGTGTCGGATTCGTATGTCTTGGACATCCGCCTGCCCGAATCTGTCGATCCCTTCCGCTTGTCTCGGAAGCTTGAGAGATACCAGCAGATAGGGGGCGGGTGTCCGGCGAGATACATAGATAGAATTGAGCGCTTTGGCGAACATGAGGCCCTATGTATACGTGTCGACGCCCCAGACTCACTGTACGTGACCGATGATTTCATTGTCACCCATAACACCTTGAACGATTCCTTCGTCATCCTGGACGAGGCGCAGAACTGTACGCCCGAACAGATGAAGATGTTCCTGACGCGGCTCGGGTTCGACTCCAAGGCCGTCATCACCGGCGACGTCACGCAGTCGGATCTTCCTCAGGGCAGAGTATCGGGCTTGGCCGAGGCCAAGCAGGTTCTTCGCGGCATCGACGGCATCGGTTTCGTGGAGTTCGCCGACAGCGACGTCGTCCGGCACGAGCTGGTGCAGAAAATCGTCCGGGCTTACGAAGAGAACCAGAAGAAAGCTTGAAACCCGCGTGGTGGAGCTTCGCGACGATCAACGGATCCGGGTTTCCTCCCCCCGATTGAAGCGGGAGGCCCAGCAGGCGCTGGAAGCGCTGGGGTTGGGCGGCCGGACGCTGAGCGTTCTGTTGACCGATGACCGGCGCATGGCCGGACTGCACGAGCGCTGGATGGGGGAGGAAGGGCCGACCGACGTGATGAGCTTCCTGCTGGAAGACGCTGCGGCGCCCCATTTGCTGGGAGACGTGGTGATTTCTGTGGAGACCGCCGCGCGCTGCAGTCCGCGGGATGTGCATGCGGAGGTCCGGCGCTGTCTGGTTCACGGGATTCTGCACCTGTCCGGCCTGGATCACCGGACGAAGCTTCAGCGGGAGAAAATGGAACGCTTGGCTCGAACTGTAGCGAGACGCTTGCGATGAAAATGCTGCTGGATGATTTTCGGGCGTTTTTGAGAAGCCTGGCCTGCGCCGGCGACGGGCTGGTGTTCACCATCCGTTCCCAGCGCAACTTCAGGATCCACCTGGCGGTCGGCGCTGCGGTGCTGATCGCCGGCGGACTCGTTCACCTGAACCTGCAGGAGTTTATCCTGCTTCTGTTGACGGTCATCCTGGTCCTGCTGGCCGAGATGATCAACACCGCGCTCGAATTCGCCATGAATTTGGTGGAAGCCCGGGAACATCCGGTCGTCCGGCACGCGAAAGACGTGGCCGCCGCCGCGGTGCTGGTCGCCGTGCTGGGATCCGTGGTGGTGGGAGTCCTGCTCTTTGGGCCGAAGCTCCTCTCGCTGTGGAGGCGGGGTTAGTCCGTGGCTCTTCAGAAAACCGAAGGGATCATCCTGCGGCGCATGGAGGTCCGGGAAACCAGTCTTCTGCTGACCGTGTTTACCCGCCATCTGGGCAAGATCCAGGGATTGGTCAAGGGGGTCCGGGGTGCCAGGGCAGCCGTGCCGTGGTATCTGGAGCCGCTGACGCTTCAAAACCTCGTCCTTTACGAGCGCCGGCGCTCCGCGTGGGCGCTCATCAGCTCCTGCGATCTGGTGGACGCGTTCGATCCGATCCGCCGCGATTTCGAGCGGACCGCTTACGCGGCGTACGCGCTGGACTTGATCGACGCGATGACCGGCGTCAACGATCCCCATCCGGAGATTTTCCATCTTTTGCGCAATGTTTTGAGCGGCCTGGGCCGGGCCGCCCATCCCGCGGTGCTCCTGCGCTACCTGGAAATTCATCTGCTGAAGACCAGCGGTTTTCTGGATGAAGAAAGCCGGATCCCGATGTCGGTCGAAATCCGGAAAGTGTTCCAGCAAATGCTGGAATTTTCCCCCGACGCGGCGGCCGCGCTTGAATTGCCTGGCTCGGTGGAATGGGACCTTCGGCAGAAACTGCAGGGCCTGCTCCGGGTTGTGCTGGAACGGGAACTCAAGAGCCGGAGTTTCTTGATGGCGGCCGGATTGGAATCGACTCGGGCCGCTTGATGAAAAAACAGCCGATCACTTTTCAGGAATTGATCCTGCGGTTGGAACGCTTTTGGGCCGACCGGGGATGCCTGATCGCCCAGCCCTACGATATGGAAATGGGGGCAGGGACGTTCCACCCGCTGACGTTCTTCAAAGCCCTTGGCCCCGACCCGTGGAAGGTCGCGTTCGTCCAGCCGTCCCGCCGGCCCACCGACGGGCGCTACGCCGAGAACCCTCTTCGTTCGCAGCGGTACTATCAATATCAAGTGATCCTGAAACCGTCGCCCGCCGATGTCCAGCCGCTTTACCTGAAAAGTTTGGAACATCTGGGGATCGATCTCAAAGCGCACGACGTTCGGTTCGTGCAGGACGACTGGGAATCTCCGACACTGGGGGCCTGGGGGTTGGGCTGGGAAGTTTGGCTCGACGGGCTTGAAGTGACCCAGTTCACTTACTTCCAGCAGGTGGGCGGCATCGATCTGCCGGTTGTCTCCGCCGAGATCACCTACGGTCTGGAACGGATCGCGATGTTCCTGCAGGAGAAATTGGATTTCTACGCGCTGCAATGGAACGAGACCACCACCTACGGCGACGTGCACAAGCAGTGGGAGATCGAAGGATCGACCTACAACTTCGAGCATGCCGACCCGGTCCTTCAGCGGCGGTATTTCGATGAGGCCTACGCACAGGTGAAGAAACTTTTGGAAGCGAACCTGATCCTTCCGGCCTACGAACAGCTCTTGAAATGTTCGCACGCGTTCAACCTGCTCGACGCGCGCGGCGCCGTGAGCCAGAACGAGCGGCCCACGCTGATTGCCGGCATCCGCAGCTCCGCGAAGCGCTGTGCCGAGGCCCACCTGAAGAAGGCTGCAGGGTGAAAAGTAAAACCGGCCTGCGGGATTTCCTGCTGGAGATCGGCTGCGAGGAGCTTCCGGCCGACTACATGCCGGATGCTTTGGATTGGAATGAAAACTCTCCTCTTGGTTTGGGTGTGGCAGCGGTAGCTGCTTTGCTCGGCTCAAATGTCGAATGGACGGAACTGCGCACGTACGGAACGCCTCGTCGCCTGGTTCTCCATGTGCGCGGGGTTGCTCCGAAGGTGCAAAAGGAAGAGAAAGGCCCTCCCGTTCAGGTTGCTTTCGATCCATCCGGAAAACCTACGCGAGCTGACGAAGCGTTTGCACAACGACATGGTTTAAAGGTCAGCCAATTGGTTCAACGAGAGACCTCAAGGGGGAAAGCTCTTTGGGCGGAATACGAGATTCCGGTTGAAAAGGTTCTAGCGCAAGTTGTTCCCGAGCTGATTCAATCCATTCGATTTCCAAAAACCATGCGGTGGGATAAGTCTGGTGTGCGGTTTGCCCGGCCGATTCGCTGGCTGCTGGCGTTATACGGGGCGAAGCTCGTTTCGTGTTCATTCGGATCTCTGAACAGTATTGCCGCCACGTACGGCACTCGCCGGGGTGATCAAAAGCGGGTTTCCGTACGATCCTCGACAGATTACTTTGCGGTCCTCAAACGGTTGAAGATTCAATTGGAGACGGGCGTCGGTTTTCGTTCGGAATCTCCGGATCGTTCCGTCCCGATTGAGGCCACATACGACAAAAGAAACGCGCTGCTCAAACAGCTGGAAGCCGCGGCCAAGAAGGCCGGCGGCCGCTTGCCGGACCAGGCGACCGAAGAATTCGACGGACTGCTGAACACCGCGACGTTCCTGGCCGAAAATCCGACGGTGCAGGCCGGCTCCTTCCGGACCGAATACCTGGAGCTGCCCGCGGAAGTGCTGGCCACCTCGATGGCCAAACATCTGAAGCTGTTCAGCGTCTTCTCGCCGGATGGAAAGAAACTTCTGCCAAAATTCCTCGCGGTGCTGGAAGGCAAGCCGGGCCGGCCGAAACAGGTCATGGACAACTATGATCGGATCCTGGAAGCCCGCTTCACCGACGCCCGGTTTTTCTGGCAGGAAGACATGAAGGCCCGCTTGGAAGGCAGGATGCCGCCGTTGTCGATGCTGACCTTTCATGAAAAATTGGGCTCCGTGGCCGACCGGATTCCGCGGCTGACGGCGCTCATGAATTTCATGGCGGATCGGATTTCCGTAGAAGATCACGTGCGGGCCAGCATCCAGCCGGCCGCCGATTTGGCGAAAACCGATCTGGTCACACAGATGGTTCGGGAGTATCCGTCTCTTCAGGGAATCATCGGTTCCCATTACGCCCGGCTGGGCGGAGAAGGCGATGCGGTGGTCGGGGCCCTTTTGGAGCAGTACCGGCCGCGGACGGCCGGAGATCCGGTTCCTTCCACGCCGCTTGGAGCGATCCTCAGTTTGGCCGATCGGATCGACACGCTGGCAGGTTATTTCGGCGTCGGGTTAAAACCGACCGGATCGGTGGATCCGTACGCTCTGCGCCGGCAGGCGCTGGGGATCGTGCGCATCCTTCTGGAGCCGCCGCCGGGCCTCTCATTTGTCGGGCTGTCAATTGACAGTCTCTTCGAGCAGGGGATACAATCGTGGGGCAATCGGATCACGACCGATCCCTCAAAGCTCAAAGCGGAGCTGGTTCTTTTCCTTCGGGAACGTTTCGAGACGCTTTCTTTTGCCGTTCATCGGATCGATCGGCCGCTGATCGCGGCGGTTTTGGCCGTCGAGGGAAGCGATTTCGCCGGGGCCAAGGAACGTCTGGATCTTCTGCGGGATTGGTGGACGGCCGCGGGGTCGAAGCGGCAGAAGCTGGAGCGGGCCGCTAAAGTGGCCGAGCGGACCGGCCGGATCGTGCGCAGTGTGGGGTCCATGGATCTGCCGGCGGAAGTGGATGCCGGCACGTTGCGGGAACCGATTGAAAAGGAGCTTTGGGAAACATGGAATCGAGCGGCACCTCAGGTGCGGTCCTCTCTGGACCGGAGACAGTACGGGCAGGCGGTGGAAGCGTACAGCGCGCTGTATCCCGTCGTCCACGAGTTCTTCGAAAAGGTCTTCGTCATGGACGAAGATCTGAACCTGCGCCGGAATCGGCTCACCCTCCTGCGGCAGATCTTTCAGGGGCTGGCCGGCCGCTTCGCCGATCTCTCCGATCTTCCTCTATGAAGCTCGTTTACTTCTTTGCAGCCGGCAAGACCGACGGCAGCGCGAAGATGCGGGCTCTGCTGGGCGGCAAAGGAGCGAACTTAGCCGAGATGACCCGCATCGGCCTGCCGGTCCCGCCCGGATTCACGATCACCACGGAAGTCTGCACCTACTATTCCGCCAACCGGCAGAGCTATCCCAAAGCCCTTCGAGGCCAGGTGGATGCCGCGCTGGCTCAACTGGAGCGGACGGCCGGCAAGAAATTCGGCGACCGGCAGAACCCTCTTTTGGTCAGCGTCCGTTCCGGAGCCCGGGACTCGATGCCCGGCATGATGGACACCATTTTGAACTTAGGGCTCAACGATGAAACCGTGGAAGTCCTCGCCAAGAGGACCGGGAACGCCCGGTTCGCCTGGGACAGCTATCGCCGGTTCGTCCAGATGTACGGGGATGTGGTGATGGGCGTCCAGAAGAAAGGCCGGGACGAGCACGAGCCGTTCGAGGAAGCGATGGCCCGTCTGAAGAAGGAAGTAGGGACCTCCAAGGACACCGATCTGAATGCCGGGCATTTATCCGAGCTGGTCAGCCGCTACAAACAGCTGATCAAAAAGCAGACCGGCCGCGCTTTCCCGCAGGATCCGAAAGAACAGCTTTGGGGCGCCATCGGCGCGGTGTTTTGCTCCTGGAACAACGACCGGGCGATCGTCTATCGCCGCAAATACGGCATCCCGCACGAATGGGGCAC
>CAZKNC010000021.1:0-7316 GCA_964553935.1 uncultured Planctomycetia bacterium
GACGGCAAACTCATCCGCCCCCATTCTTCCTACCCGGTCGACTTCACTGACGTGGGCTTTCAGCAGATCCGCCATCTGATGAAGAACCCCTTCGGCCGCAAGCGCTCCGTAAAGCTGCTGGAACTTCTGGAAATCATCCATTTTCAGAATCAGCAGAGCGCAGGGACGATGGTAGCGGATGGCGCGCCGCACCTCTTCTTCCAAACGGGTCTGCATGTAGGAAGCGTTGTACAAACCGGTGAGCTCATCGATGACCTTGAGCTCCTCCGCCCTCCGGGTCAGCAGATCGTTTTCCACGGCAATCGTCATCTGCTTTCCGAACACTTTCAGCAGATCAAGGCAATCGTCCGTGAACACGAAGCCGGCCTTCCGGTTGGCCGAAATCAGGATGCCGATCCCCTGCCCGATGGAGACGATGGGCTGGCAAACCGCCTGGGTCATCCCAAAGAGCTTTTCCAGCGCTTCTTGGCCGGTCCGCGACGGCCTCTCCGAGTCCAAGATCAGAACTCTTTTTTCCTCCAAAACCTTGGCGAGCCAGGGTGCCGCAATTCGAGCTCCGTGGAGGGCCGTCGCCTGCTTCATGTCGCTTCCGGCAGCGGCGCGGACCACGAACCCCCCTTGGTCGCCGTCGAGTTCCAGCACGCAGTTGAGCTCCGTCTCATCCAGCTGGCTGAGCTTTTCCAGGATGAAGGACAATACCTCCTCGATCTTGGCCGATTGGCTGATCAGACTGCTGACCTGGAGCAGATGAGACATGGTCAAAATCCGGCGGTTGATCTCCAGGTTCATGTGCTTGGTCTGCTCGCCGTACACTCTCAGCTGGGACATATTTTCCCGAACCCGCTGGGTGATTTGATTCAGCGCGGTGCCCAGGGAACCCACCTCGTCGTTGGCGTCTACCTTCACTTCCCGTTCGAGATGACCTTCCGCGATCTCCTGGGCTTGCTGCGACAAACGCACGATCGGCATCACCATCCCCCGCGCGACCGCCCATCCCAACAGCGCAATCACGCCGGTCAGCACGACCACCCAAGAGATGTCGCCGATGGATTCCATGCGCGGAAAAAGATAAACGCTGACCAGGTAGACCATGACCATCATCGGCAGCATGGACATCAAGCTGAAAGCTACCGCCAGTTTTTCTTTTAAACCCCGGGGGAGAAGCGAACCTGATCTCTTACCCATCGGTCAATCTCCTCTCTCTGAAATCTCCATTGTCGTCCGATTTTGGTGGCGGGAATAAAGTGGTTCTTTGCCAGCCGGTACACGGTGAAGCGGCTGACCCGCATGTACTGTGCGACCTCTTCAATCGTCATGAGTTGATCCATGGTGCCCATCCAACGCAAGAGTGGCTGATTACTGCTCATTAAATCAAGGCTTTGGTTCATTGAGCCAATGTGTACAATGCACAAATGAGCCGCGGGTATGCTATACTTCCTCCGAGAAAACCATGGCGCAGCCCCAAATCCTGGTCGCGGACGATGAAGCACCCGTCCGGAACACGCTGGTCAAGTTCTTTAAATCGCTCGGCGTACGCGATGTGCTCGAAGCCGTCAACGGAGAGGAAGCGGTCCAGCAGGCGCGGGATCATTCCTCAACCCTCCAATTCGTCCTGCTCGATTTGAAAATGCCCGGTAAAGACGGACTCAAAACACTCGAGGAAATTCGAGGTTTTCTCCCAAAGGTCAAGATCGCCATTCTGACCGGCTATCCGTTTTACGGGGAAGCCGACCAAGCCGTCCGAAAATGGGACGTGGTTGACTTCATCATCAAACCGGTCGATTTGGACTATCTGGAGAAAATCATCAGGACCGCCACTTCACTGATCTGACGCTTAGCTAAAAAACAACAGAGCTGCGCTGTATCCTCTTCATCAATTTTAAGCACCAACCTCTGAAACCATCTAGAATATAACCTTAAATAAATCAAGCACTTATGACACTTTTCCACTTGCCAAGAACCCTGGCCATCAGCCACCCTTTACCTGATGGAGAAAATGCCAGTGACGAAAGTGATGGAGGAGAGGAGAGGGCTGGAGAGGCGCCTGAGGAGTACGGGCGGGGCGCTAACCGCCGTGTCTTTCTTCCTCTCTATCCTCGCTCCTTTCGGCTGGGCGGAGGACGGCGCGCGTGAAGCCCTGGAATTGCGGTATCAAGCCGAGTTGGAAATTGCCAAGGAGCAGGCCGCTGGCCGCCGGGAGCTGGCCAAAGCAATGCGGGAAAGCCTCTCTGGCCTTCTGCAGGAATACCTGGTCACGCGGGACGGGAGCATCGCGCTGGATACGGTGGATGACCTCTTCGTTCAGGAGCAGTTCAAGACAGCCCGAGCCATGGAAGAGCCCGGCGTGGCGCTGGCCTTGGATGTCTTCTCCGGACCCGGTACCGGCTATGAAAATGAGCTTCGTTCCTCACTCTCCGGTCTGGCGGACTACCAGGCCGGTCCGGCTGAACGAGCCGCGGAGCGGATGGTGGAACGGGACGCGCGGGACCACAAGGTTTCCGAAGCCGTGCTGAACTCCTTCGAGAAAGAGATGGAACGGAGCATGGACAGGGTGGAGCGGCAGATCGAGAAGCATCAAGCTGCCGAACAGTTCGATTCGAAATTCGAGGCCAAGTTCGAGGCTAAGCTGGACGCTTCCGTCAACAAGGCGGAACGAATCGCCGAGAAGAAAGCGGAGAAAGCTGAGGAAAAAGTAGAGAAGGCAGCCGAGAAAGCCGCGGAAAAAGTAGAGAAAGCGGCCGAGAAAGCTGAGAAAGCCGCGGAAAAAGCTGAGGAAAAAGCTGAGAAAGCGGCCGAAAAAGTAGAGAAAGCGGCCGAAAAAGCTGAGAAAGCCGCCGAGAAAGTAGAGAAAGCGGCCGAAAAAGTAGAGAAGAAAGAGGAAAAGAAAGAAGAGAAATCCGAAAAGAAAAAGTAAGCTTAAGTCCTCACGCCCCTAGAAGTTGACCGTCAGTCCCAATTGATGGATCCAGTCCGTGAAATCCAGCCGTGGATCGTTCGAATCCTGATGCCGGTAAGTGAGAGAATACGTGGCGCTCACGTTCTCTCGAACCTCGTACACCAAGGAAGCCGCCGCCGTCACCAGATTGTCCCGCTGGGCCACCACAATCGCCGGAACCGACCGGGACTGGTAGTTCTTGCGCTCATGGCTGAGCGTGAACGTGCCGGTCCAGCGCGGGTTAAAAATCCAGGTGAGCAGGCCCTTCGCCCGCAGGTCCTCCCAATCGTAAAATTCCTGGAATTGATCGTTGGAGAAGTTCCGGTAAAATTCCGCGCCGACCCGGGCGAAGCACCTCTGAAACCGCATCCTCAGCTCGTAGCTGGCCGTGTGCCGTTTGTCTTCGCGGCTAAGCCCGGCCAATTTCACCTGATCGGCATCTCTGGCCCTGCGGGTGTCGTACTCCCGCTGTTGGAACGTCCAGCCCGCCCGGTGCGTCAGCCAGCTCCACTGCGCGAACGACCCAAACACCTTAAACCGGGTGTCAAAAAAGCTGTTGTCCGTATCCAGAGGAAAATTCAAAACAGCGGTGTCGGCTCCAAGATCCACCTGCCATTGGCGGATGGGTTGAATTTTGAACAGTCCGGAAAACGTGTGCGACCAGAGGTTGCTGTCGGTAAATTCGGCGAATTCCGTGCCCAGGAAATCGTAAGCAAGCTCTCCGTTGATCCACCCCTTGCGCAGGGGGCGAAACGTCACCCCAGCGCTTTGTTCAAGGAACAGATCTCCCTTGCGGGACCCGTCCAAATTCACATTGGTCTCCGAGCCGCAGGAAACCCCGCTGTAACCGCTCACGACAGGCAGGGGTGGAGCCCTGCGGGATTCCAGGATCCGTTCGGCGCGGCGTTTCAACAGGGCGACGAAAAGGCGGGCCCGCTCTTCCATCTCGGTTTCCCGCCCCTGGGCATGATCTTCTTGCGCCGCCGCCGGAAGGACCGCAGCGGCCGCGGTTAAAAAACCGAGCAGGAGCAATCCAACCCGTCTACCGGAGACGATCCTCAACATCCTTTTCCAGCACGGTTTCGTGGCGTTTTTCTTGAGCTTCGATCTGGCTTTCCAGCGGGTTCTTGAGCGTCGGCTCAACAACAGGCAGGGGGCCGACCATCCGTTCGATCGCAGCCGCACGCTGGTCTTGGAGGGATTTCATCTGCTGGATCCTTCCCTGCAGGAGGCGGTTTTCCTGGCGGCCCTTGGAGCTCTTGAGATCCCGTTCAAGGAGGGCCAGCTCCTTTTCCGTCTTCTCGTATGCCTCCACCAGCTCCACCAGGGATTCCTGCGGAAGAATCTCTTCGCTCCAGACGACAGGAGCCGCTTTCAGAAACACCAGCAAGACCATCCCAGCCCAGCCCCAACAGCGCGCTTTACGCATGAGCCGATTCTAACACTTCGGGTGATAGAATGGGCGCATGTTGGATGTCCGTGGCAGTCTCCGATTCAAGCTCCTGGCAGTCACTCTGGGGCTTCTGGCCCTCCTGACCGCCGGCTCCCTGCTGATCATTCGCCACTATTTCGGTCAGCAGCTGCGGCAAGAAGCCATCCGGGAGGTTCGAGTCAGCGCGCGCGTCCTGGACTCCATCGTGGAACGGTCGGGAGCCCAGCTGATGGATCGGGGCCGTATTCTTTCGGACCTGCCCAGTCTGCAGAGCGCCCTGGCCAAGGACCACCGCCAGCTGGAGCCGCTGCTGGTGGAAGTGAAGGCGGTCCGCGCCGCCAACCTCCTCTGGGCCACGGATGTGCAGGGAGCCGTGCTGGCCAGTACCGGCGAGTACCCTCCCGTGGGCGAAAATCTCTTGAAAAACCCCCTGGTCCGAGCGGCACTGGAAGGCCGCCCCACCTTGGGTTTTGACCTCTTTGGAGACGCCTGGTGGCTGGTCCTCTCCCTGCCCGTCCGCGACCCAAAAACAAATCAGCCAATGGGGAGTGTCTCCCTCTCTCTTCTGATCGGGGACGCGTATCTGGCCCGGCTCTCCGAATTGTTAGGAACGAAGGTGGGCTTTCTCTGGGGAGAACATCAGCTCTGGTCGGAGGGCTGGCCGGAGGGGCTCCGGACCCAGATCGCCTCTCATCTCACCCAGGGGTTTGGAAAGGAACCGCGGGAGAGTTCCCTGCTTCAAGAGGGGCGGATGATCTGGCTCGCCCGATCGGTCACCGGAGGAGAACCCCCTATCGCCGCCGGCCCGATCGCGGTGATGGGAAAGCGTTTGGACGAAACCGTCATCCAGCGTTCCGCGCGGGCCATCGCATGGATTGCCATCTTCACCATGGGAGTCGGCCTT
Source organism: uncultured Planctomycetia bacterium (assembly GCA_964553935.1). Taxonomy (GTDB): domain Bacteria; phylum Omnitrophota; class Gorgyraeia; order 1-14-0-20-64-10; family 1-14-0-20-64-10; genus CAZKNC01. Next base: position 5,272 of record CAZKNC010000021.1, read on the forward strand.
TTCTTAATGACGTGGGCCACTCGTCCCATTTTTATGGAATTGGAGCGGGCGCAGACCCAACTGCTCCGGGCTGAGAAGCTGGCCTCGATCGGCCAATTGGCCGCCGGCGTGGCCCACGAACTTAACAACCCTCTTATGGTCATCATGGGCAACACCCAGATGGCAGGCCGCCTCTTGGCCAAGAAGCCGCCCCCCTCTCCGGCAACGCTGGTCCCTGAACTCCAGGAGCTGATCCAGGACCTGGACAAGGAGTCGCACCGCTGCAAGCTCATCGTGAACAACCTGCTGGATTTTTCAAGGATCAAACCCCCCACCCGCACCGATACGGTCATCGATTCCCTGCTGGACGAGTGCCTCAAGCTCATCGGGTATCAGGTCTCGCTCCAGTCGATTCAGGTGGTCAAACAATACGGGAAGGGTCTGCCCGCCGTGCGGGTGGATCCGGACCAATTCAAACAGGTTTTCGTCAACCTCATCGTCAACGCCGTCCAGGCCATGCCCTTGGGCGGCACCCTGACGCTGGAAACCAGCTCCACCCCGACCCATTTCCGCATTCGCATCCAGGATACGGGTGTGGGCATTCCCGAAGAGGAGATCCAGAAGGTTTTCGATCCGTTCTACACCACGAAGGAACCGGGGCTCGGCACCGGCCTGGGGCTGACCCTTTCCCACACGATTGTCCAGCGCCACCAGGGAACCCTGACCATCACCAGCCAGGTTGGCAAGGGGACCCAAGTGACGATCGACCTTCCCCTCTAGAAGACGGGTCTTCTCACCCCGACCGAGAGGATGATGCCGGAGGCGACCAGGCAAGTCATCAGCCAAGACCCTCCATAACTCATGAACGGCAGCGGCAGGCCCACCACGGGAGCCATTCCCAGGACCATGCCGGTATTGACCAAGGTGTGGAAAGCCAGCATCGTCACCAGTCCGACCACCATCAGCCGCCCAAACGGGTCCCGGGTCTGCTCCGCGATGACCAGCCCCCGGTGGAAGAGCAGCATCAGCAGGCCCAGGCAGAAGGTAGTTCCCAGAAGACCCCATTCCTCCCCCACCACGGAGAAGATGAAATCAGTATGCCGTTCCGGCAGGAAGTTCAACTGGTTCTGCGTGCCGGAGAGCCAACCCTTTCCGATCCACTGCCCGGACCCCATCGCGATCTTGGACTGGATGACGGTATAGCCGGCACCCAGCGGATCTAGGTTTGGATTCATGAAAACCATCAGCCGGGAACGCTGATACTCCGCTAAAAAAGACCAGCCGATGGGGGCGGCCACCGCTCCGGCCAACAAAATAAACCCGATTACCTTCAAGGGAAGACCCCAAATCACCAGCATCGTGACGCCCAGCACCGCGAAGACCGTGGCCGTGCCGAGGTTGGGCTCCTTAAGAATCAGGACCGCCGGCAGGAGCACGATTCCGCAGCCCAGCAAAGCAGTGGTCCAACGGCCCTGACCCGGCTGGCGGCGAGAACCTAAGAAACGGCCCAGCGCCATGATGGTCGTGATCTTGGCGAACTCCGACGGCTGGATCGTCAGCCCGCCGATGGAAAGCCACCGCTGCGCTCCGCCGCGGACCGTCCCAATGACCAGCACCGCCAAAAGGAGGATCAGTGAAAGAGCATACAGAACATACGCCCATTCCAGCCAGCGGTGGTAGTCCACGAGGATCAAAACAACGGCCAGCGCGCAGCCGATCGCGGTCCACATCAGCTGTCTCTGGACAAAATTCACTCCGGTCGTCTGGAACTTCTGAAGCGCGGCGCTGTAGAGAACCAACAGACCGATGCCCAACAGGAGCAGAGTCGCGGACAAAAAGACGCGATCCACTCCCTGCAGCTGCCGGCGGCTCAGCATCAGAGGTACTCCATCTCTTTCAAATAGGCCAGCATCTGCCCCGCGACTTGCGCCGCTCTCAAACCCCCCTTACCTCCATGCTCCAAAAAGATGACGAAAGCCACGCGGGCGTCCTCGGCCGGAGCATATCCGCAGAACCAAGCGTGCGAGCGATGGGGCGGAACTTGCGCGGTCCCGGTCTTTCCGGCC
>CAZKNC010000021.1:7326-9310 GCA_964553935.1 uncultured Planctomycetia bacterium
TTAACTACCCTTTCCAATCCTTGCTTCACCGGCGCCAGTGCCGACAGATCCAGGGAAAGCGCGGAATGGCTCAAGGTTTTCGGCTTCTCTTGTCCTTCCACGCCCAGCAAGAGATGGGGATGCGGCACATCCCCGTTGCGCGCAATGGCAGTAAACATCATCAGCATTTGCAGCGGGGTCACCTGCAGGGCCCCTTGTCCGATCGCGAACGAAATGGTATCCCCTTCCTGCCAGGGTTTTCGGTAGACCTGCCGCATCCAGGCGGCGTCGGGAACCAGGCCTTTGGCTTCCCGCGGAAGATCGATTCCGGTCGGCTGGCCCAGCCGGAACAAGCGGGCCGCCTGCGCGATTCCATCCACGCCCAGACGCCGGCCGATGTTGTAGAAGTAAACGTTGCAGGAATGCTCAAGAGCTTCCGCGACCGTTTGAGGGCCGTGCCCCTGCTCCTGCCAACAATTGAACTCCGAACGGCCCAGCCGGAAGACCCCCGCGCACTCGAACGCGGAGCCGGAACTGACCTTTTTCTCCTTCAGCGCTTCATAGGCCACCGCCGCCTTGAAAGTGGAACCCGGAGGCACCATCGCCCGGGTGAGCCGGTTGAACATCGGCTGGCTCGAATTCCGCAGAAGGTTCCGCACCTCGTCGGCGCGAGAGGGCTGAAGAAAAACACCCGGATCAAAACTCGGCAGACTCACCAGCGCAAGCACCTCTCCCGTGCGCACGTCCATGACGGCGATGCCCCCTGCGGCTCCCTCGATCAACCGGTGGCAGAGCGCCTGCAGGCGGCTGTCGATGGACACCTGGATCTGCCGGCCGCGCTGGGGAACCCGGTACCCCATCTGCTGGACCATTTTCCCCTGCGCGTTCACTTCCAGGTAAAGCCCGCCGTCGACGCCGCGCAGCGTTTCGTCGTACCGCTGCTCCAGCCCGTCTTTTCCGACCCAGTCGCGATAAGTATAGCCGTACGGTTTCAGCCGGGTCAGCTCTTCGGCGGCGATGAGTCCCAGGTAACCGCAGACCGAACCGACCGCCTTTCCCAACGGATACGTCCGATGGGGGACCGCCTGCACGAAAAGCCCCGGGAGACGGTTGCGTTCTTCTTCCAGAAGAAAAGCCGTGTGCGGCGAAAGATCCCGGATCACGGTGACCGGCGAAAAACGGGCTTCAAACCCTTTGCGGTAGCGGCGTTCGAGCTCCTCGGCAGGAACACCGGTCAGCTCGGCCAATCGGCGCCAGGTCTGATCGGGCGTTTTGAGCTCCTGCGGAAGGATCTTGAGCTCGAACCCGATCCGGTCCTCCGCCAAAGGAACTCCCAGCCGATCCACGATGGAACCGCGCGCGGCGGGCAAGTGGATCAGGCGCGTCCGGTTCCTTTCCGATTTCCGGCGGAAAGCGCCCCCGTGGATCCCCTGCGTCCAAAAGAGCCCCAGCCAAATGCCGCAAAGGCCGGCGGCGATCACCCGACGAAGGAATTGAACCCGCATTTAGAGATAAAAAGAGGAAACCGAACGCTGGACAAACCGCCGGAGCGCCGGAAACCAGGAATACGCGGCCGCCCCATGCACTCCGGCGGCGGTAAGGATCGGAAACCAGGGCAAGGACCGGCCGATCAGCGAGGAGTCGGCCAACAGCAGCAAAAGCGGATGCAGAATGCCGGCCGCGAAGGTGAACCCTCCGACCCAGACGGCGACGATGAGCGGATCGTCCCATTGCACCCAGTGCCGGACCGCGTTCATTCCCCATCCCACCAGGCCGAAGGTGCAGGCCCACATCCCAAAGAGCGATCCGGCCGAAAGCTCTCTTAACAGCCCCACGCCGATTCCCTGCAGCCAAAGAAACCGTTTTGAAGGCAAGCGGGAACCCTGGAAGAGCAGAAAAAAAAGAAGGGGATCGAACAGAAGGCGAAACAGCGGAAAAAGAGACAGCAGCAGGAGGTCAAGACCCCAAGCGGCTAGGAGGAGCGCGGCGACTCTAAAGGACGCCA
>CAZKNC010000021.1:9410-11746 GCA_964553935.1 uncultured Planctomycetia bacterium
AGGAGGTCAAGACCCCAAGCGGCTAGGAGGAGCGCGGCGACTCTAAAGGACGCCATGCGATGATCAGGACTTCTTCAACGGTGCCGGGATTGACCGCGGGCTCCACCCGAGCCGATCGAAAAAGCTGAGAACGGTCCACCCAGCTTTTGCGCACCGTTCCCACGGGGATCCCTTCCGGGCAGAAACTTTTTCCTCCCGCAGTCAGGACGGAATCTCCCTCCGGCATTTCCAAATCCAACGGCAGGTAAGTCAAGGTCACGTCTCCGGACCCTCCGCCGGCCGCCAGCGCGGAGACGCGCGATTTCAACAAAGTTCCCGTGACGCGGAAATGAGGATCGGTCATCAGCAGAACCCGGCTGGAGGAAACACCCACCTCCCCGATCCGTCCGACCAACCCGACGGGGGTGATGACCGCCATTCCTTCCCGAACGCCGTCCCGGCTGCCTTTGTTCACCAGCAAATTGCGCGACCAGGGACCGATCTCCCGTCCGATCACCTCCGCCGCCGTCATGCTCCAGACGGAATTCTGGCGGAATTCCAGCAGCTGACGCAGACGGAGATTTTCCTGATAGAGATCGTGATGGGTTCCCTCGTGGGCTCGGAGGGCCTGCAGTTGGGCGCGCAGAACCCTATTTTCTTCGAAAACCGTCATCCATTCCAGCGCCGCCGACCCCAGAGAGTTCACCCCCCGCCGGCCGGCGTGCAGCATCTCAAACGCGGGGGTCAGCCCGTCCGTGACCGTGGTGCGGAAGGAATGACCCAGGGAGGTCGGAACAACCGGAAGCCAAAATGGAGAAGCCGCGAGGGCAAGGAAGATTCCGTAACGTTCTAGCTTGCGAGCCATAGAATAACAGCTCTATATAGCTTGACAGCTCTAGAGCTTTGTCACTGCCTTTCTAGCTTTCGTTCCAGTGTGTGGTGGTGCTGGTGATTTTCCGAAGCGTCTTCAAGTCGGTCAAATACTTGCCCGTGCCTAAAGCCACCGCGGTGATCGGATCTTCAGCCAGGTGGAACGGAAGACCGGTTTCCTCGGACAGCAAACGGTCGATTCCCCGCAGCAGCGAGCCGCCGCCGGCCAGCACCACGCCCCGCTCGATCAGATCGGCGGAAAGCTCCGGCGGAGTCCTCTCCAACGTCAGGCGAACCGCCTCGACGATTTGGGAAACCGGTTCGGCCAGCGCTTCCCGGATCTCCTCCGAGGAAACCGTCACGGTTTTGGGCAGCCCGGCGATCAGGTCTCGCCCGCGCACTTCCAACGTCAGCTCCTGATCCATCGGATAGGCCGATCCCATCTTGACCTTGATCTCTTCGGCCGTCCGTTCGCCGATCATGAGGTTATACGTTTTCTTCATGTGCTGAACGATGGCGTCGTCCAGCTCATCACCACCGACGCGGATGGATTTGGAAAAAACGATGTCGGAAAGGGAAATCACCGCCATTTCGGTGGTACCCCCGCCGATATCCACGATCATGTTGCCGGCCGGCTCATGAATCGGCAGACCGACCCCGATCGCGGCGGCCACCGGCTCAGGGACCAGGTGCACCTCGCGCGCGCCCGCGTGCAGAGCGGAATCCCGGACAGCCCGCTTCTCGACCTCGGTGATGCCGGAAGGAATCGCGATCACCATGCGGGGCCGGACCCAGACGCGGTGGCTGTGCACTTTCTTGATGAAGTACAGCAGCATCGCCTCGGTCACCTCGAAATCGGCGATGACGCCGTCCTTCATCGGCCGGATGGCTAGGATGGAACCGGGGGTGCGGCCCAGCATCCGCTTGGCCTCATCGCCGACCGCCAGCACTCCGCCGTGATCGCGCTGAATCGCCACCACGGACGGCTCGCACAGAACAATCCCCTGGCCCTTGACGTAAACCAAGGTATTGGCCGTGCCCAGATCAATCCCCAAATCGTTGGAGACTAAACCGAGAGCACTGCTGATAAACTCTTGACCCCACGGATGATTGTTTTCTGGCATGGGAAAGGCAACTTACAGCTTATGGCTTACGGCTGAAGGCGCCATTGTAGCAGTGGGTTCCCCTCCCGTCAATGCCGGCGGACCGATTCCAGCAGGCGCGGAAACTCCGGGAAGGAGATGTTGATCCATTCGCTTCCCTCCACCCGCGTCGGTCCGGACGCGGTCAAACCGGCGACCGCCATCGCCATGGCGGTCCGATGGTCGCCGCAGGAATCCACGGAGCCGCCGCGAAGAAGGACGGGTCCTTTAATTTCTACGACGTCGCCGTGCTCTTGAATTCGGGCCCCCAGTGCGGAAAGGTTCGTGACCATGGATCGGATCCGGTCGGTTTCCTTTACCCTCAATTCCCCCACCCCTGTCAGC
>CAZKNC010000022.1:0-5587 GCA_964553935.1 uncultured Planctomycetia bacterium
TGGGGACCCCGATGGTCGGCAGCGCGCACTCCGAGGCAAGAAAGCCAGGGAGCGCCGCGGCTCCCCCGGCTCCCGCTATGAGGACCCGAATCCCCCGCCCTTCCAGTTCTTTGGCAAGCGCCTGCGTCAGGCCGTTCACCGCGAACTTGGCCGCGCAGTACGCGCTGTTGTTGGCGCTGCCCCGTTTTCCCGCGAGACTCGAGATGTTGACGATGGAACCGCCGGCCGGCAGAGCTTCCGCCGCCGCCGCGCATCCCCAGAGCGTCCCCATCAAGTTGGTTTCAATGATCTGCGCGGCGAACGGCTCATCCACCGCGCTCAAGGGCCGCCAAAGAGACAGCCCCGCGCAGTTGACCATCACGTCCAGCCGGCCGTGCGTTTGGACCGCCTGTTTTACGAACCGATGGACATCTTCTCTTCGCCGAACGTCCGCTTGAACCCACTGGATTTCCTCCGGCAGCCCGTTTTCCGAAGGCGCTGCGCGGGAACAGACCGATACGGCGTACCCCCGGCTGTGGAACAGCTCCGCGATGGCCCGGCCGATGCCGCGCGTGCCGCCGGTGATGGCTGCGGCTTTCTTTTCCATTTAGAGGGTCATGGCGGTGAAACCGCCATCCACAGTGACGACCGAACCGGTCGTGAAGCTGGAATCATCCGAGAGGAGCCACAAAACCGCCCCGACCAGCTCTGCCGGCTTCCCGAACCGTTTCATCGGAGTGTGATTCAAGATCTGCCTGCGCCGCTTGGCGTCGATGAAATGCTTCATGCTCCAGGCGGTCGGAAAGAAACCCGGTTTGAGCGCATTGACGCGGACGTTGAACGGGGCCCACTCCCGGGCCAGGTTCTGGGTCAGGTTGACCACGCCGGCTTTGGCGACGGAATAAACGAACGCCTTGGAGAGAGGCGGCCCGGATGAAACCGAGGCGAAATTAACAATGTTTCCTTTCTTCTGCCGGATCATCGTTTCTCCGAACACTTGGCAGCTGTAAAAAACGGCTTTCAAATTCACGCCGAGGATCCGGTCGATTTCCTGACCGGTAATTTTCAGAAATGGCGTGGGGGCGTTGGTGCCGGCTCCATTGAGCAGCACGTCGATCCTGCCGAAACGGCGGAGAATCCGGCCGCGGCAGCGGATGAGATCCGCCTTGGAGGTCACGTTGCATCGAAGAGACTCATCGGCTTTGGGATTGACTTCCCTGTCTAAAACCACGACCGTCATCCCGGCCTGCTGCAGGGCACGCCCCAGCACTGAGCAAAGATGGCCCGCCCCGCCGATCACCACCCCGACTTGGCCGGCCAAATCGATCATCGAACTCTCCGGAAGGGCCCTTCCGACCGGTCCAGCCGGTAATAGAGCAGTCCGGTTGAGCCGGGCGTAACCACCAGATCCACGGGCCTCTGATCGATTGAAACCTCTTCTTTCGGGTCCGTCATGGCGACTCCGTCAAAAAGGTAGGGTGCGGGGTCTATCCACAAATCGGCCAGGATCGTCGGCAAAACATCGATGTGGCGAAAAACCGAGCGGAACACCCGGCCGGGGTTTTCGCCCGGGCGCTTGATGGCCAACAGCACCCGGGAGGTGTCCGGATAAACCGGAAGTTCCGCCGCTCCGGTCCATGGGGTGACGCCGCCGTCGGAGCCGGTGTCGGCCGTGATGAGGATCAACGAGCGCTCGTAAATGCCCTTTTCCTTGAGGAAGTCGATAAAAGCGCCGAATTCCCGGTCGAAGACAGCCAGGTTTTTCCTGCCTTCTTCCAGATCCTTCGCGTATTGGGGTCCCCCGCCATCGGGAGTGCCCAGCCGAACCACCGCGTGGCCGTCGCTGATGAAACTGTGCATGATGTAAAGGTTCGGGGAAGTCCCCTGCTGTTCCACCGTCTCCTGGAGGATCCTCAGCTGTTTCGTTCCCACCGCCTGGTTGAGCTGTTCACCCGGCTTCAGATCGGCCGCCTCTTTCGCCCACAGGTCGAACCAGAAGTTGAAGTGCCAGCCCCGCTTCACCAGCGGACGCTCCAGCGGGTCCGGCAGCAGCACCATCAGATAGGTCTTGTACCAGCCGATCGTGAAATCCAAGCTGTTCAATCGGCCCCGCCCGATGGTCCTCATGCAGACGTTCCGGCCCGGATCGCAGTAGTCGGTCAGAAGATCGAGAAACACGTAAACCCGCCGGCCCGCGGCGTCCAGAATGTCCCTCAGGTTGGGCCGTCGGGTCCAGTCTCTGTCCAGCGTCACGACCCTGCCGGAATAGAGGGTTTTGAGGGAATAGATCGTTCCAGTGGAGTTGGCAAAGGCCTGTGGATAGTAATCCGCTTCGGAAACAAACCGCGCCAGGTTCGGAAATCGGTCGGCCAGAATGTTCCCCTGTTCATCGGCCACGTAAGGAGCGGCGATTTTCTCGAAAGTCAGGAAGAAGACGGGGCCGTTTGTTTCAGAGAGAGCGACGGCCGGCGCGGCGCGATAAGATTCCGCGCGGGTGACGGGTGCCGTTTGGAACGCGAAGAACAGGAAAAGGCCCCCGCTCAACAGCGCGCAATTCTTCAGCAGCGCCAGAGCGGTTCGGCGGAACCGCCAGAGCCCCGCCGCGCAGAGCAGGACCAGAAACGCCAGAACCGGTTTTCTCCAGGCCGCCTCCATGAAATGGATCTGCAGGTAATAGAAATTGACCTGCATGGTCAGGCAATAGCCGGCCGCGATTCCCAGAACCCACAGGGCCAGCCGATCCGAGATCCTCGAAATCCCGGCGATCGCAAATCCGACAAGGATCGGCATCGCCAAGAACGTAACGGCCGAGAAGAGCCCGAAGGCCTTCCAATCCCACAGTCCAAGACTCAGCGACTGCGGCTCCTCGAGGATCATTCGGATCACCGGAATCTGGAACACCAGCGTGGCGGCGCCCCAGGCGGCGAAAAAAAGTTCCTTAATAGATGGCTTGTAAGATTCCACGCAGATCCTCCTTCGTAACTCCCCGCGGATTGTTGCCGACCCGGTCGGATCGGAATCCGTTTTCAATGACGACGTCAATGCCCTGGGGGCCCAGTCCCATCTTCCGAAGAGAGCGCTCCAGGCCGGCATGATCCATCAGCCGTTCCACGCGCTGGGCGGCCTCTTCGGCCGAAGAGACCCCCATGGTTTTCCACAGCAACCGTTGACGGTCCGGCTGCAGCGCGGAAACATTGTACCGGATGAACGCCGGCAGCGTCAGCGCGCAGGCATGTCCATGGGGGATTTTAAAAAAAGTAGTCAGCGGATACGAGACCGCATGGACCGCGGTCGTCCGGGTCTGCGTGATCGCCAGCCCCCCTTCGGTGCTGGCCAGCGACATCGCGAAACGGGCACCCTGGTCCGACGGATTCCGGAGGACCTTCGGAAGATTTTCGAGAATTTCCGCAACGGCCCGGACCGCGTGCGTGTCCGAAAAGGGATTGTGATGCACGGACCAAAGGGCCTCGATGGACTGGGAAAGCGCGTCCAGCCCGCTGCAGGCGGTCACGTAGGGGGGGAGCCCATGCGTCAGCAAAGGATCGATCACCGCCGCTTCCGGAAAGACCCAGCGATGGGTCAAACTGATTTTCTGATGGGCATCCGTTTGAAGCGAAGAATACGGGGTCACTTCGCTGCCGGTCCCAGCCGTGGTGGGGGCCGCGATCAATGGAGGGCCTGGGCGGTTGAATTCCCGCTTCTTTTCCACATAATCCTGCAGCGTGCCCTCCTGCTGCCCGAGCAGCAGCCGGATTGCCTTGGCACAATCGATCACGCTGCCGCCGCCGACCCCGATCACCAAATCAATCGATTGACCGCGATAGTGTTCCCATAAACGCTGGACGAACGCCACGCTGGGGCTGGGCCCCACCGGCTCGGCTTCCACCAGGAAGAAACGGCTGAGGGCTGCGCGCAGATCGGAATAAGCGGTCGACTTGCGGAAAGAACTCTGACCCAGAACGAATAAGATCTTTTTCGGGCTGAACGAAGCGGCGATCTCCGGCAGCTGCTTCAGCGCGCCGTCAGCCAGCAGGCGTCGGGTCGGGTTCCAATAGGGTGGGATCACCTGCCGGAGTGAACCAGAGGGATCTGCTGGAAATGAGCCCGAGCTCTCTCGTAATCGTCGCGCGAATGGATTTCGGACCAGCCGTGCTCGATCTCCATGCCGAAAATCGGGCAGCCGCGGTCCCGCATGTAGCGCAGCAGATCCGTCAAATCGGCCTGCTCCACCGAAGGGGCTTCATAAAAGGGGCCGCCGCTGAATTCCGCGTGGGCCTTCTGCCAGGATTCTTTCAGCCAGCGGACTCCGTCGCCCTGCAGAAAAGCCATCCCGATGAATTCATGCTGAGCGCACGCTGACTCCATTTTCTTGCCGATGTCCCGGACCGGCTTGAAAACGTTCATGTCCAATTTCCGTGGTACCGGAGCAGATCCCGATTCTTCCAACACCACCAGATCCAGCGCCTTGTCCCGGGCCGGCAGTGACTGATACGCCCGGTCCATCACGATCGTGATCGGATGCGGACTCCTGAGGAGCCGCTCGAGAATCTGGCGGTCAAACAGCACGTCGGAATACAGCAGCACGGTCTTGCCGTTCAACCGCTCTTTCGCGAACAGGATGGACTGCGCGCAATGGCCTTGGCTATACTCCGAGTTGAACAGAACCTCGGCGCCGTCGGCTTTGATCTTCTCCACGCGATGGCCTCCGACAACAGTAATCTCGGTGACGCCGGCGGACCGCAGCGCGTCGATCTGCCGGTTCAGTAAAGACTTCCCTCCGATCTCCAGCATGCAGAGCGGCCGATCCTGCAGCAGCTCCATCAGGTCCGGCTGGAACCGATGATCGCGCGCGGCCGGGATGATCGCGCGCACGGGCTCCGTGCCGGAAAAACGCTTCTCGTCTTCGCCGATGCTTTTCATTCCCTGCAGTTCGAAAACTTCCTTCATCGGAGCGATGGAGGACTCCACGCCGGCGCTGGTGCCGGCTTCCTGAATCGCGCGGAAAGTTTCCTTCATCGCTCGGATGGCGGCGCGAAGCCCCTGGTTTGCGTAAATCACGACGGAGAATCCTTCCTTCTGCAGTTCCTCGGCCGTGACTTTGTAATAGGTGGTCGGAATGGCTACCAGAGGCAGACGCCTGTTCCATCGCCGAGCGAACGCAAAAACCTCATCAGGGCTGGAGGCTTTGGAATGAATCACGATGCCGTCGGCGCCGGCGTCGGCATAGGCGTGGGCGCGCCGCAGCGCCTCCTCTAACCCAAACCCGGCAATCAGCGCCTCCACGCGGGCAAAAACCAGGAAATCCTCGGTTTGCTGCGCTTCCTTGGCCGCCCGGATCCGTCCGGCAAACTCTTCGACGCCGGCCAGCTCCTGGCCGCCCGAGATAAAACTGTTCACTTTGGGGAAAATCTTGTCCTCAATGACGATCGCGGCCAGCCCGGCGGCCTCATACTTTCGGACCATATGCTTGACGTTCGAGGCGTTTCCGTAGCCGGTGTCGCAGTCGCAGATGACCGGCAGCGAGGTCGCTTCGTGGATCGCGCGCGCCGCAACCAGGTTTTCCGTCATCGTCAGGATGTTGGCATCTGGCACGCCATACGCCGCGGAA
>CAZKNC010000022.1:5597-7276 GCA_964553935.1 uncultured Planctomycetia bacterium
ACCCGCTGTGCTCAATCAATCGGGCGCCCAATCCGTTGTGCGCCCCCATGACGCGGACGATTTCACCGCTTTTGATTTTGCGGCGGAATTCCGCTGATTTTTGCGTCATCGGACTGCGTTTCCTTTCGGATAATACTCTCCCTGATCATCGATAATTCTGGGAAGGTTCTCTTGGCCGAGCAAGGCGAGTTCCTGACGGGCGTCTCCGGTCAAATGCCCGCCGAACGTAATGGCCAGAATCCGGCCCGGCTGGGCCGGGTCCGGGGAATAAAAACCGTGCGGCACAAAACCGGGGATCAGCCAAGAATCTCCTTCGGTGAAAACATCCTCATGCGTCTGCCCCTCCCACTCCCACAGATAAGCCACCGGACCGCCGTGAAGCACCTGCGTGTACTGATGGAAGAAATGCCCCCGGTTCAAGACCACCTCTTCCCGCTTGTTCAAATGAAGCAGCAGCTCCACCGGTTTGATGTTGGGCAATACCGGAGTCATCACGCGCTCCCAATAGGTGTACTGAAGGCGCCCGGCCCGCTGCTGATCGAACCGGCGGGCATCCCGATTCCGGAGAAACTTCATGCCGCGGTCCAGGTCGTTTTCCATCGGAAGCAGGTCCCGGACGCTCAAGGCAAACTGCCGTGCAAGCCGCTCCAGCTCATCCCATTCCGGCTTGGCCAGCCCTTCTTCGAGGGCTTTAAGACGCTCCTTGGAAATCCCCGTGTCTGAGGCCACCATCTCCAGCGTGTGTTTGACTTCGTTTCGCCAGGCATGGATGAGTGAACCGTATTGCTTAAAAACTGCGGCCGTCTCCGCCGCCGGAATCTGGCTCATAGGAACTCCTTCATCGCGTTGCTCAAGTCTTCCAGTGTATCAATCTCTTTCCATCCCGAACCGATGATTTCGCAGTGGATCGGCACGCCGTCGTCGGCCATTTCCTGAAGCAGGTCGGTTAAGTACGCTTTTTCGAACACCGGGGCTCGCTGGAACGGCCGGCCCGCGTAGAGCCGTTTGCAGCGGGCGTAGTGGCGCCGCAGCAGCTCGCAGCCGCGCGGGGTCAGCTTCATCATTCCGATAAACTCGCCGTGGACCTCCTCCTTTTCGGCTCCGATCTTTCCAATCTTGATCACTTTGTTGTCGCTGTTGAAGATGACGTTTTCCGCTTCTTCGATCGGGTGATCCTTCCGGCCCAGGTAATATTCCTTCCAGTCGATGTCCACGCCGATAGCGATGTCCTTGTCGGACCGCAGCAGCCGCTGGACCACGGCCGGTTCATACCAGATATCCGAATAGGAAACCAGCAGATCCCCATCCATCTCGGATTCGGCCGAGAAGAGTGAAGCAAGGATGTTGTTGGTCTTGTACTCGGAATTGAAGTGGTACCGGAGACCCGGGAAATTGATCTTTTCGGCTTTGTACCCGCGGACCACCGCGATTTCCCGGACGCCGCAGGAACGCAGGGCTTCGATTTGAGTCTGCAGGAGGGTTTTTCCGTTTAAAACGATGGCCATGCACTTGGGAAGATCCTGCGTCATGTGCTTGAGACGGGAACCCATGCCGGCTGCCAGGATGACCGCTTTGGTCCGAGCCCCGCCGATTTCGGCGGTGAGCTCGCGAATCCGGCGGGCCGAAACCTCGTGCTGGCGCAGAGCCCGAAGCAGGCTCACCGTCTCCGGACGCCATTT
>CAZKNC010000022.1:7286-9213 GCA_964553935.1 uncultured Planctomycetia bacterium
ATTTGATAATCCCCGGCATATCGGCGGGGATCCGGTCCGGCTCTAATCCGGCCAGATCGAAAAATTCTTCGACCGGAACCCCCAGGATTTGAGCCAGCTTTTCCATCAGCGGTTTAGAAGGCGGTTTTCGGCGAAGGGCTTCGATATCACTGACGTAGGAAGCGGTAATGCTGGCGCGGCGGGCCAATTCCCTTTGGCTCAAGTTGGCTTTGCGGCGAAGCGCCTGCAAAGTTGACCCGAACGTGGAACCGTTTCCATTCGCGTGAATTGTAGGATTGGGCATAAGTGTTCACCTGTCAGCTAACAGGTAGGTTTTTCCAGGCTAGCATCGCCCCTCACACAAGTCAAGAAGAGCATGGGCGCCGACCCGGCTGGATTCCCCGAGGTGAAAAATCCATCGTTTTCGCTCTTCCACGATCCGGTTTCGGTAGGCGGCGGCCTCTTGCTCAAGAGCATCCACCTCTGCCAGGAGGTTCGAGACCGGCTTCCAGGGAACCGTCTTGCCGATCCGGGTCCGCAACTGTACCTCCAACGGCTCAAGACCGAGTGTCGAGTAGTCGGGATTGTTGATCTTCCTGGGAAGATCCAGGAACAGAACGGGCCTTTCGGTGCCGAACGCGTACTCCAGCGCAATCCCCGACCAATCGGTAATCAGCAGATCCGATTCGAACAGCAGTTGATCGGAAAGAGGGCCTTGATCGATCCGGAGCCCCGATAAGGAGGCCATTTGGCTGGAAAGCCGGCGAAACGACTCCGGATTCCGCTTGATCCATTCCGGGTGAGGCCGAACCACCATGGAGCGTCCCGCAGCAGCCAAGGCACGCGCCAATTCCAGGATGCAGGTTTCCATGATGTTTTCGCTTCCCCAGGACGGCGCGATCAGGATCGGGCCGGAGCCGGCCGAAGTCGGCGGACGAGACGCCAGCCATTTGTTCCTGCTCCGCATCAAACGGTCGAGCCAGGGATAGCCGGCTTCCACCAGCTTTTGAGGAGGCAGTTTCTGCATCTGCCGTCTCCGCTGAAGCTCGACCACGTGATGGGGACCCACGCAGAAAACCGCATCGTAATGATCGAATGCGCCGGCTCGGTAAATCATATGGGTGCTGACCATCGCGTGGAACGCATACACGTGAAGAGCTCCGCGGACCGACCGGCGCAAGTGGTACTGATGCAGATCGGTCAGCGTCATCAGGAACACCTTGGCGTCCAACAAGAGCAGCGCAAGCGGGAGCAGCCGCTCCAGATAATAGGGTTTCAGGTGGGCCGGAGGATCCGAGAGCAGGGGATCCGAACGCTCCGAGGTGAGGCAGCAGGCCTTGAAGCCGGAAAGGCCGCAAAAATCCCGGACCAAGTCCTCTAAATAAGGATAATAACCGCGGTTCTCAACGTAGAGAACAAACGTCCGGTCCTTCTTGGAATTCTGGAAAAAGAGCCGGTAAAAATCAATGCATTCGCGTAAAAAACCGGTCACGGTTTCTTGCGTGTAAAAAACGACTGGATCGCGTGCCAGGCGGAGCGGAACCACAATACGGACGTGGCGGCTCCCACCATCAGAACTTGGAGGATCAAACTTCCCGTCCCCGGATTGAGGTACGCCAACGGAAAAAAATGCATCTTAAAGTCTCCTTCGTTTGGATATCAACATTGAAAAATCCCGGAGAAAAGCTCCTTGTGCCGAACGTTTCGGCCGAGTCCGGACGCCGATGTAAAGGCATCGAGCCTCCAGCGCGGCTTTCTCGTCTTCCGGCGTGTCTCCAAAATAAATCAAATCCCCATTTTTCAATTCCCGATCCTTCCGGAGTTTTTTCAGCCAGGAAGCCTTCCGCACAGGAGCGCCGCGGATAAAGTCAAAATATCGGTTCCAGCCGCGCCGGGCCACGATCTTCCGCAGAAACAATTGAGGCGTCGAGGACAAAAGACCGGTTTC
>CAZKNC010000022.1:9223-11460 GCA_964553935.1 uncultured Planctomycetia bacterium
TTCGGCCGCGTAACAGCGATGCAGTTGGCGTTCGGCCGCGGAGGAAAGCGGCCGTTTCAGGATTTTGGAATAGACGAATCTGAATTTCTCCCCGCGCGTGACGTGCGGATTCCCGGCGCAGTAGTCCATGATCCGGTCGATCTGCTCGGGAAAATCGGAAAAACAGACTTCAAACGCCCGGTGCTTGATCGGGTTGGAATCGACCAGCGTCCCGTCGAAATCAAAGACCAGTACCCTGGCTTTTCGGATCAGCTCCCTCACGGTTTTTTTAGAGACGCCGGAAGATCGCAAAGTCGCGGACATAGGTTTCAAACCGGTAGCCGAAATCCGTGCGGTCCAAAAGCCAAAGCGCTTCCTCCGACGGGATCACCAGGTAATCCGGGGTCCCCAGCTCTTGAAGACCTTCGGCAACACGCTGGAGATTATGCGCTTCCCAGTCCCTTGCCAGCGTTTCCACCTCCGCGGATCGCTTCTGCCACTGGCGCAGCTTTTCCAGATCGAAATAAAAAGCCGCCGAGTGCCCCATCGGCATCGCGCGCCCTGCACGAACCCGAAGCGAGCCGTCGAAATGCAGCCGGGCCGTGCCGCCCGCCGAGCTCGGTTCCTTGGAAAGGGCCAAAACCATCGCATCGGCCGGCGTTCGATTCCGCAGGTATTCATTCACACCGACCCATTTCGCGGAAGGGTTGTCGCCGACGATTCCATGGCGGGCAAGGACTCTCAGTGCCGGTCCTCGATGCCGCAAACCGCCGACTCCGTAGAGACCCAAGGTTCCGATCGCCATGGCCAGCGCCGCGACCCGGATCGGCTGGGCTCTGGGGTTCCAGGCGACCATGCCCAGCGTCAGTAAGCTGGAAAGCACGATCAGCTCAAAACGAACCTCCTGATGAAGCCCATACAGGACCATCAGGCCCGCCCAGGCCATCCAAATCTTTTTCTTCGATGCGGCGGCCTGCAGCTGTTTAATCCAAGAGACCGCCAGCGCCACAAAAACAATGTACGACGGCCATCGAAGCGCCCGGCGCAGGCCCAGCGGAACCAAGTAAGGAATTTTCAGCGGATCGGGAGCCAGAGTGAAATAAAGTCCGCCGAAGAACCAAAAAAAAAGTCCGATCCCGGCAACGATCCGAAACTTGGGCAAAAGCGCCGCCGGCAAATCTTCCACCAAGAAAGCCGACAAGCAGAACCCCGCAAAAACCAGATTCGGAACCCACGAATACAGAAACGGGTTGGTCTCAAAATCATCCATGTACCGCATCGCAAAATCAAAGTGTGCCGGATGGCTGCCGTCCGCCGGACGCAGCTGAAGATAATAGAAGGCCAGCGCGCCGAAAAACGCGGCGGCGGCGGCAACGAAGGCCGCGGTCTGCCCTTTCTTCCCCAGCCGGTCGCGGGCCATCAGGACCAGCCCGATGAACACCGGGAACGGAGCGTTTTTCAGTGAAACCCAGAGCCCCAGCCCCATTAGGCCCAACAGGAACGGAGGCCGCCATTCGGCCAGCGCCCCATAGAAGATCCAGAGCCCCAAAAAACCGGCCCAAGCGGTGGCGTTGAACCCATAGTTGTCAACCAGCAGAACATGCGTGATAAAAAACTTGTGCTCCAGCAGGACCAATCCCATCAACGCCAGCCGTTCCCAGAAGGAAGCGCAGCCGAGGAGCCGCGCGGTTTTGTCCAGCGCGACGAGAGAGAGGACCGTGATCAAGAAAAAAACCAGCATCGTGAAACGATCGTCCAGCCATAAGGGGCCGACCCACCGCACCACGTTGTAATAAAACGAGCTCAGCGTGACCCGATGCGGATCCATGAAAAGATCGGCGGAGAACGACCCGGGATGGAGCGCCTGGTAGGCGTTGCCGAAATAGGCGGAGTGTCCTTCCAGCCCGCGAAACATGGCCAACGTATAGACCAGGCTGAGGGCAAGAATCCATCCCGCCAGCGCTTTAGATCGCATCTCTTATGGAGCGCATCCGCTGGCTCCATTTCCAAAGCGCGAAGATATCCGAAGAGAGGATCACGAACGTGTATCCGGACTGAAACGCGGCTTTCACGCTTTCCAGCGCAGGGTCGACGATCTGCGTGCCGCAGGCCTTCCCCATTTTCCGGCAGGTTTCCACGACCCGCTGGCAGGCCTGGAGCACCCGCGGATGGGCCAGCTGGCCCGCCGAATCGAAACTCGAACCATTGCAACTCAATGAAGACGGCGACATCCGCAACTGGCCGGACAAGTTCTTTGG
>CAZKNC010000023.1:0-11068 GCA_964553935.1 uncultured Planctomycetia bacterium
TTGAAGGACGGGGCGTCGAGCAGGCGCTGGCGCGGCTGGGAGAGATGCCTTTGCCGCCGTACATCGACCGAGCTGTCGAACCGCGGGATGCCGATTGGTATCAAACGGTATTCGCCCGGGAACCGGGCGCGGTGGCCGCCCCGACCGCTGGACTGCACTTCACGCCGGAACTGCTTAAGCGAATTGAAGGACAAGGTGTTCGGATCGCCTATGTGACACTGCATGTCGGCTGGGGAACGTTTAAGCCGGTGGGGGAGAAGGAGCTGGCGGAAGGCCGGCTGCACGCCGAGCGGTACAAAGTCCCAGAAGAAACCCTTAAGACTATTGAAGAAACAAAAACCAAAAAAGGGCGAGTGATCGCTGTGGGGACGACCGTAGTGAGAGCGCTGGAAACATTTGCCCTTCGAGAAGCTGGGGACAGGGAACCGGCCGGGCACGTCAGGAGTCCGAACGGGCACGGTGTCGCGGAAGGGTTCCCTGGCCGCGACGAGCGAGGACGGATGTCGAGCGAGGTCCGACTCGCTGGGTCGGACCGAGCGGTGACCGGCCGGGTTCCTGGGCCCGGCTTCGAAGCAACAACAGATCTGTTTATTCGGCCGGGGTTTGAGTTCAGAGTTGTCGATGGGCTCGTGACCAATTTCCATCTGCCCGGGACCAGTCTGTTGCTGCTGGTATCGGCATTCGCGGGAGAGGAGCGGATTCAGGCGGCGTATCAGGCGGCGATCGAGCAGGGATATCGGTTCTATTCTTATGGAGACGCGATGGTGATCTTGTGAGTCAGGATGGAGGAGACGGGAGTGATTGAAGAATTCAATGGAATCAAGCCGGAAATTCACCCGACGGCGTGGGTGCACCCCTCGGCGGTGGGGATCGGAAAGGTCAAGATCGGCGCCAGGGCTTCGATCTGGCCGGGATGCATCCTGCGGGGCGACATCGAGCCGATTGAGATCGGAGAAGAGACCAGTTTTCAGGACCAATCGGTGGCGCACACCAGCGATGGACTGCCGGTGAAGATCGGCAAACGGGTGGTGGTCGGGCACCGGGCGACGATCCACGGTGCCGTGGTGGGAGACGACGCGATGGTCGGCATGGGCGCCAACCTGTTGGACGGTTCCGAGCTGGGCGCGGGCTCGATTCTGGCGGCGGGGGCTCTGCTGACGGAAGGGAAAAAGGTGCCGCCGGGGTCTTTGGCGGTGGGCATGCCGGCGAAAGTGATTCGGCCGGTAACGCCGCAGGAAACCGAGCGGATCCGGCAGGGCGCGCAGGAATATGTGAAGCGAATGGAGGGTTACCGCCGGTGAAGTCCATCAGGCCAGGAGCGGGGTTGCCAGGACGGCTCGGCTTTGCTCATCCCTGCTCCGGGGTGCCCGGTTTGGCACCGTTCGTCCCGCCCACGCGGGACTCTCTTAGTCCTCGGCCGGTCTCTGAGAGCGTCTTCAAGGCAGCCGGCCTGCGGATGTGCCGCACCGGGCAACCCCGTCATGGGGACTCCACAGTCCAGGCCAAGGGTGGCGGGAGGGGACCCGTGGCCATATGTTTCAGGTAATCACGCAGGATGCGGGGAGCCGGGCGAGGGTTGGGCGGCTGACCACTCCGCACGGGGTGGTGAATACGCCTTCCTTTATGCCGGTGGGCACGCAGGCGACGGTGAAAGGTCTCACGGTTCAGGACCTTCGGGCCTGCGGGATCGAGATGATTCTCAGCAACGTTTATCATCTCTCTCTGCGGCCGGGCCCGAAAATCCTGGAACAAGCCGGCGGACTGCACCGGTTTATGGGCTGGGATGGGCCGATTCTGACCGATTCCGGAGGGTACCAGGCGTTCAGCCTGGCTTCCCGCTGTAAAGTGACGGACCGGGGCGTGACGTTTGCTTCGCACATCGACGGTTCTCCCCATGAGTTGACCCCGGAGTCGGTGGTCGATTTCCAGCGGGTACTCGGAAGCGACGTGGTGATCCCGCTGGACGAGTGCGTCCGGTATCCCTGCGAGCGCCCGGGCGCTCGGGAAGCGGTGGAACGGACCCGGGCTTGGGCAAAACGGAGCAAAAAACAGTTTGTAGTTAGCAGTAAACAGTTCGTAGAAAAATCTGTTCACTACTCACTACGAACTACTGACTCGCCTTTACTGTTTGGCATTATCCAGGGAGCCGCGTTTGAAGATCTTCGGCGCGAGGCCGCGGACCAGATCGTGGAGATCGGGTTCGACGGCTACTGCCTGGGCGGGTTTAGCGTTGGGGAGCCCAAAGAGATTATGAATGAACTGATTCCGGTGGTGGTTGAGCGGGTGCCGGAAGAGAAGCCCCGCTATCTCATGGGGATGGGAGAACCGATGGATTTGCTGAACGCGGCGGCTCAGGGGGTCGATCTGTTCGACTGCGTGGTACCCACGCGCCATGGCCGCAACGGCGTGGCCTATACCTCCCAAGGCAGGATCAATCTGCGCAACGCGGTGCACGCGGCCGATCCTGGGCCCCTGGATCCGGCGTGCGCCTGCGAAGTCTGCCGGACCCACTCCCGGATGTATATCAGGCACCTTTTTCAGACGCAAGAGCTTTTGGGGCTTCGGCTTCTGTCGTTCCATAACGTTTGGTTCTATAGTAAACTGATGGCCGCCGTGAGAACGGCGATCGTCGGCGGGACGCTGGAAACGCTGCGCGCCCGCTGGTCTGGCGTTTATCAAGAAACCCTGGAGGATTTGGTGGAATGACTCCCAACCCGTTGGTTCAACTGATGCCGCTGCTCCTCATGTTCGCGGTCATGTATTTGCTGCTGATCCGGCCGCAGATGAAGCAGCAGAAGACGCAGTCCGATATGCAGACCAAGCTCAAGAAGAACGATGAGGTGGTCACCGTGGGCGGCATTCACGGAACGATTGCGAACGTCAAGGACAGCGTGGTGACGCTGCGAATCGATGAGAACGCCCGCGTCGATGTCGACCGCAACAGCATCGGCCGGCTGATTAAGGAAGGATAGTCCCTCTTGTACAAGCGGCTTACCCCCTGGCTTGTCGGCATCCTCGCCGTCGTCGCGGCGGCTCTTTGGTATGCCTTTCCGCTGAAAGAACGGATTTCTCTGGGGCTGGACCTGCAGGGAGGGATGCACCTGATCCTCAAGGTCGACACCGCCAAACTCCCGCCTCAGGCCCGCGCGGACGCGGCCGACCGCGCTTTGGAAGTGATCCGCAACCGGATCGACCAATTCGGAGTCAAAGAGCCCTCGATCCATCGGCAGGGAACCGAGGAGATCGTCGTGCAGCTGCCCGGCATCACCGATCGGGAACGGGCGCTGGCGATCGTGCAGGAAGTGGCACACTTGGAGTTTCGGCTGGTGAGTGCCGATGCCGAGCTTTTGCGCAAGGCGCTGGCCGGCGAGCCGGTGCCGGACTATGAAATCCTGAGGGACGCGCAGGGGGAACCTTATCTGCTGGAAAAAAACGTCCCTCTGACCGGGGAAGCGCTGGCTAATGCTTACGTGGACTACGGGCAGTTCGGCGCGCCGGAAATCTCCTTCACGCTGACGCCGGAGGGAGCCAAGACCTTTTCGAAACTGACCGGCTCCAGCATCGGCCGTCGGCTGGCGATCCTCCTGGATGGAAAAGTGAAATCAGCTCCGGTGATCCAGAGCCAAATTTCGGATCAGGGGCAGATCACGGGGCGGTTTACGCCGCAAGAGGCCGGAGATCTAGCGCTGGTTTTAAGGTCGGGTGCTCTGCCGGCTCCGCTGGTCGTGGAAGAAGAGCGCACCGTGGGGCCCCTACTCGGGAACGATTCGATCCGAGCCGGCATCAAGGCCACTGCGGCCGGCGTCGGGCTCGTCTTTTTGTTTATGGCCGGGTATTACCTGCTGGCCGGGATGATCGCCTGTATCGCGTTGGCGCTGAACTTCCTGTTGATTCTGGGCGGCCTGGGGATGTTCCACGCTACGCTGACCCTGCCCGGCATCGCCGGCATCGTGCTGACGCTGGGCATGGCCGTTGATGCCAACGTCCTCATCTACGAGCGGATGCGGGAAGAGATGAAACTGGGCCGGACCCTCCGGCAGGTGGTGACCAACGGCTACGACCGGGCGTTCACCGCGATCCTGGATTCCAACCTCACCACCATTCTTGCCGCGTTCCTCCTTTTTCAGTTCGGGACCGGGCCGATCCGTGGATTTGCCGTGACCACCGTGATCGGTTTACTGGCCTCTCTTTTCACCGCGATTGTCGTCACGCGCGTGATTTTTGAAATGCTGCTGCGCGCGAAAATGCTGGGCCGGATCCGGATGCTCCATTTGATCGGCGAGACCAAGCTCAATTTTCTGAAGCCGCGCGCGATCTGCTACACGCTTTCCGTGATTGCCGTGGTGGCTGGGATGGCGGTCTTCTTCCGGCTGGGCGGCCGCGCTTACGGGATCGATTTCACGGGAGGCCAAGTTCAGCAGTACCGTTTTGAGAAACCGGTGGAGATTGAAAAGGTCCGCGCCGCGCTGGAGGAGATCCAGCTTAAAGACGTCTCTTTGCAGCAATTCGGTACTGGAAATGAGGTTTTGATCCGGACGCTGGAGGACACGGCGGCTCCGGTCCAGGAGAAGCTGAAATCTTCTTTTCCGGACAACGCCGCTCAGATGGTCCGAGTCGAACAAGTCGGCCCCTCGGTCGGGAAGGATCTCCGCGGGCGCGCGGTCCAGGCGATTTTTTGGGCGCTGATCGCGATCAGCATTTATGTCGGGTTCCGGTTCCGCTCCTGGAGTTTCGGCGTGGCCGGCATCGTGGCTCTCCTGCACGATGTGCTGATCGCCGTGGGCGCTCTGGCGATAACCGGCCGGCCGATATCGCTGACGCTGGTGGCCGCTCTGCTGACGATCGCCGGCTATTCGATCAACGACACGATCGTGATCTACGACCGCATCCGGGAACTGCGGCGCACGGCTCGGAAGATGAGCTTTGCGGAACTGATCAATCTGGCGCTCAACCAGACGTTGTCCCGCACCCTTCTGACATCGGGGGTTACGCTGCTCACGGTGCTTTCCTTGTTCTGGTTCGGCGGGGATATCCTGAACGATTTCGCGTTTACACTGCTGGTCGGATTCATCTCCGGCGTTTATTCCACCATTTATATCGCTACGCCGCTGCTCCTGTTCTGGGAAAAGAAACGCTGAGGGTCTTCTAATATGCGCAGAAACTGGATCCTGCGCTCCGCGGACGACGAACGGGTTCGGCACCTCGCACACGTCCTTCATTTGTCCCCATTGGTTGCCCGGCTCCTGGTGGGCCGAGGCCTGTATTTGCCCGCTCAAGCGGGGGATTTCCTTTGCGCGGACTTAGGCCAATTGAACCCTCCCGAACGGATGGCCGACCTGCCGAAAGCGGTCCGGCTGATTCGCGAAACGGCGAATGACCAGCGGAAAATCCTCTTGGTTGGAGACGATGACGCAGACGGCTTGACGGGCTCGGCTGTTTTATTGCGGGCGATCCTGCGCCTCGGCGGGAAAGCGGAAGTCTACATCCCGAAGGCCGAAGAGGGTTATGGATTAAAAGCCGAAGTTGTGCGCCGCGCGCACCGGGAAGGCGTCCATCTGCTGATCACGGTGGATTCCGGCACCACGCATTTCGAGGAAGTGGAGCTGGCCCGCTCGCTGGGGATGGAAACGATCGTGGTGGACCATCACGATCTGGATCCCGCCCGGCTGCCGGCCGCGTCGGCGTTTTTGAACCCTTTGCGAGCCGACTGCCCCTATCCGGAGAAAGAGCTGGCTTCGGTCGGAGTCGCTTTCACGCTGGCTCGAGGGTTGGCGGACCGGCCGGAACAGACCTGGGAAGATCTGGATTTGGTGGCCTTGGGCACCGTTGCGGACATGGCTCCTTTAACGGGTGAAAACCGGGTGCTGGTCCGCGCCGGTTTGCACGCCTTGAGCGGGACCTCCAAGCCGGGGCTCAAAGCATTGATCGCCGGGGCGGGGCTGGAAGGTCAGCCGTTGGGAGCCGAGGAGGTCAGTTTCTCCCTGGCTCCCCCTTTGAACGCCGCCGGACGAATGGGGTCCGGAAGGGAAAGCTTCGATCTTCTGATGGAGATGGACCCGGCGGCCGCTGAGCGAAGGGCGGCGGAACTGTTCCGGAAAAACCGGAGCCGGGCGGATTCCGGCCGGGAAGCGTTTCGGCGCGCGCTGGCGAAGGTGGCTCGAGAAATCAATTTCAGCCGGGAACGGGTCATCGTCCTGCAGGACGATGACTGGCATCCCGGCGTGATCGGCATCCTGGCCACCCGGCTCTCCCGCCGTTTTCATCGGCCCACCGTGATCTTGGCCGGCAGCGGGCCGGCTTGCCGCGGCTCCGCCCGGTCGGTTGGAAACTTTCACTTGGTGGAAGCGCTTCATGCCGTTCGGGATCATTTGGTTCAGTTCGGCGGTCATCCGGGCGCGGCGGGGTTGACGATCGAACGGTCCCGCATCGAAGCGTTCCGGGAGGCGATCAATGAAGTGGCTAGAGAGCGGATGGATGCCGCCGCGCTCTCTCCCTCGGTGGAGCTGGACGGAGAACTGCCGCTGGCCCAACTGGAAGACTCCCTGCTTCGGGATCTGGAGGCGTTGGCCCCATTCGGAATAGGGAACCCGCAGCCCTTGTTCGTTTCTCGGGACGCTCAGATGAGCCGGGAAGAGGAAGGAAGTCCACGGAAAGGAAAATTCAATCCTTGGGGAGTCCGGATGACGGTGGCCGATCCTGGAGGACGGCTCTTCGAAGCGATCCATCCTCGGGAACTGGCTGGTGAGGGATGGAATCCTCGCCGTATTCGAGGACCCATCCATTTGGCTTACTCACCGATCCGGAAACGGCTGGAAGGGGAATTCCGGATCGAACTGCGCGTTCGGGATTTTCGGCCGGCCTAGATTTTCCCCAGGATCCGGCCGCGCGGCACCGGGCCGAATTGTCGACTGTCCTCGCTGTCGGCGCGGTTGTCTCCTAAAACGAAATAAGCGCTTTCGGGAATTCTCAGCGGTTCCATCTCTGGATAGGTTTTCCCGAGAGCGTAAGGTTCCCGCAAAAGCCGGTCATCCACGAACACCTCTCCGGATCGGATCGAAAGGGTTTCTCCGGCCAATCCCACCACGCGCTTCACATACGACCAGCGGGTTTCTCCCGGCGGACGGAGCACCACGATTTCACCGCGGCGCGGCGGGCGGAGCCGATAGGTCCATTTGTGGATCAGCAGATAACGGCCCTGCGGCAAGGTGGGCAGCATACTGACGTCGGTCACTTTACCCGCACCCAGCAGATAACGGTCGCACAGCAGGAACAGCGCGATGCCGAAGGCCAGTCCCAACAGCGCGCGAATGTTGCCTTTTCGCCGTTCGCGCGGCAGAAAACGGGGATGAAAGAATTGTCGGCGGTTCGCGGCGGGGTTTGGAGAAGCCATGGCGGGGATTAGTGTACCACCGACCCAGCGGCTGTGAGAAAATGACGAATTTGTGAAGAAGATTTTCATCGCTCTCCTGCTGGCGATTCTCCTGCTGGGTATCGGCATTCTTTTGTTCCTGGCAACGTTCGATGCGAATCGATACCGTCCGTTGATTGTCAAAAAAATGAGCGAAACCATCGGCCGGCCGGTTCAGATGGACAGGGTTTCCCTGCGTTGGAGGGGAAAGATTGCCGTCGAACTGCAGGGAGTGGTGGTGGAGCCGAACCTGCGGGCCGACCGGATTATGGCATTCATCGAGCCAAAACCCTTAATGGCCAAACAGCTGTTCGCGGATATCCGAGTGGAGGGAGGACGCCTGCTGGGCGTCAATCTGCTGCGGGAAGTGTTCGGCCGCTTGTCGGTCATTCCGGGATTGTCGGAACGGCTGATGGAGCGGCTGCCGGGTTCCACTCGGGAGAAGCTCCGAGCCGCCGACACGCTGTTTGAGCCGATCGCCGTTCATGTCTCAGTCACGGAAAGAGGGATTTCCACCGGCCCTCTGGAGCTGGCCACGGATTCCTTCGCGCTGACCGCGAATGGAATTACAATGAGCAGGCAAGGAACGGTCTCCTTTCCCGCGCAGTTCAGCGTGGACGCCGCTCTGTCGGGCGCGATGATCCGATCGGTGGAAGAACTGGCTTTCCTTGCCGACGACCGCGGACGGCTTCTGCTGCCGGTTTTCGTGGAGGGGAAACCTCCTCAGGTGACAGTGTCTCCGGATCTGGGCTACGTGACGGAGCGGCTGTTGATGGGCAAGGGGCAGGAGCTGCTGGGCAGGCTTCTGGAGAAGGTCTTGAAGGAATGACGAAACCGACCATCGCGATCGTCGGAGCTTCCGCCGATCGTTCCAAATTCGGCAACCGCGCCGTCCGCGCGTACGCGGCCCACGGATACGAGGTGTATCCGGTCCATCCCAAGGAAGAGCGGATCGAGGGGTTGAAATGCTATCGGTCCGTTTTGGAGATCCCGGTCCGACTGAATCGGGTCAGTCTCTACCTGCCGCCCGCGGTCGGTTTGAAGGTGATCGAGGAGGTGGCGAAGAAAAAGCCCGACGAACTCTTTCTGAATCCGGGATCGGAAAGCGACGAACTGATCGCGAAAGCGGAATCCCTGGGTTTGAAAGTCATCGTTGCTTGCAGTATCACCGATGTGGAGTCCATGCAATGACCGAACTAAAATTGCACTGCTTTTTTTGTGCGCAGCGTTTAACGGAACAGAAGACACCCGGACGATGGGCCTGCGCGGCCTGCGGCGCCTTCTTTCAGGCGGAGCGGGATTCGGACGGCTGTATCGTCCGGTTGGAAGTGAGCAGCTGCGGCACGCCGGAATGCTGCCGAGAAAAAAAGGTGGAGCCTTTCGCATGAGAAAAACAAAGATTGTCGCCACGGTCGGTCCCGCCTGCTCTACCGATGCCGTGCTGGGAGCTCTGATCCGGGAAGGGGCGGACCTTCTTCGGATCAACGCTTCCCACACGACGCCCAAAGGTCTTCGAGAATGGATCCTTCGCATCCGCAAGGTTTCCGGATCCCTTAAAAAAGAAATCGGTATCCTGGTCGATCTGCAGGGCCCACGCGTTCGGACCGGTTCTCTGCGGGGCGGGAAGCCGCTTACCCTGAGGACCGGCGAAGAAGTTTCCATTCATACCGGGTTCCTGGAGGGAGCCGGCCGCGTTCTGACGACCCCGTGCCGGGAATTTCCCCGCATGGTTCGGCGCGGGGACCGGGTTCTTCTGGACAATGGCGCGGTGGAGCTCAAGGTTCTTCGCGCGGAGCCGCGCCAGGTCACTGCGCAGGTGACGGTCGGCGGCTTGCTGGGGGAGAACAAAGGAATCAACTTGCCCAGCGCGCAGGGAGCGACGCTGCCCGCCTTAACGGAGCAGGACCTGTCCAACCTGGGAGTGGCAGCCGGGCTCGAGGTGGATTATGTGGCGCTCTCATTCGTCCGGGACGCTTCCGACGTCGCCGATTTGAAGAACTGGATGAAGCGGCACCACAAGGCGATTCCGGTCATCGCCAAGATCGAAAAACCGGCCGCGCTGGAGCATCTGTCCGAGATCACGGCGATCGCGGACGGGCTCATGGTGGCGCGGGGCGACCTAGGGATTGAGATGGGGCTGGAAAAGATTCCGGCGGTTCAGAAGCGCCTGATTCAACAGGCGAACCAAGAGGGGATCCCGGTCATTACCGCGACCCAGATGCTGGAAACGATGATTCGCGAACCGCATCCAACCCGTGCCGAGGTCTCCGACGTGGCCAACGCGGTGTTTGACGGTACCGACGCGGTGATGCTGTCCGGAGAGACCGCGGTGGGCAAGTACCCGCTGGAAACGGTCCGGATCATGTCGCGGATCGCGCTGGAAGCGGAACGGTCGCCATCGGATCGCCGGCGGCCGTCCGCCGAAGTCTTAATGGCTGGACGCCACGGCGCCGATCCGGTGGTAGCCATCACGCAGGCGGCTTATAATGCCGCGTCCTGGATGAAGGCGGCGGCCATCATTGTCTTTACCCGCTCCGGCCGGACCGCGCAGCTGGTTTCCAAACTGCGTCCGGCCTGTCCGATCGTGGCCCTTTCCTCCTCCGGGGAGCCGGCTTCGCGGCTGACGCTGTTTCGGGGAGTGATTCCGCTTTCCATTCGTCAGTCGGAGAACACCGACGACATGATTGAAAAAGGGGATGCCGCGATCCTGCGGGCGAAACTACTTCGGAAGGGAGATCCGGTGGTAATCGTGTCGGGCCGCCAGGCTCTGCCGGGCGCCCGCTGTATGACCAAGATCCACCACATCGGAGAACATTAAGAACCCGCCACGCGGGCGGTACCGACCACTTCGTGCCGGACCCGGTTCCGTCCTTCGAGCTTGACCGTTCCCACCAGCTCATCCATTTTTTTCAGCAGGGCTTGGACCGATTCCGGCGCCTGAAGATAAGTCACCGCGCCGATGCTGAACGTCACCGGCCATTCGTTTTTCTCAACCATATCCAGCAGGGATTTATGAAGGCGCTGAAGGACGATCTGCGCGGCTTCGGACTGGGTTTCCGGAAAAAAAAGAGCGAACTCATCGTTCCCCAGCCGGGCGGCCAGGTCCGAAGAGCGGATTTTTCCTTTGAGGTTCCGCGCCACGGACCGAAGCAGATTGTCGGCGGCCTGGTGGCCGAACCGCTCATTCATGATTCGGAACCGGTCGATGTCCAGACCGGCCACCGTGAAGGGTCGTTGATACCGCTGGGCCCGCTGGAGCTCCAGAGATGCTTGGGTCAGAAAACCCCGCTTGCTTAAAGTCCTGGTCAGGTAGTCGTTCTGGCTGGATTCCTGTTCATGGTCCCGCTCCGTTCGGACCGAGGGCAGAAGAACGGCAAAAGCCGTGAACAGCAGAAAGCGGGTGGCGGCGTCCATGGGCGCGTCGGATTCGGCCGCCCACCAAATTCCGGCGCAGGCCGCCGCGATCGATAGAGCGGAACCGACTCCTGCGTGCCAGCCGACCAGGCCGATCGGGATGAGGAACAACACATCCAAGAGAACCGCGCCTCCGGCCAGCGTCCGATCGAGGATTCCAGCGATGCCGGCCAGCAGGAAGCCGGCGGCGGTCCAGGCGAAGCACGGTTCCTCTTGGAAGTACTCGCCGAGTTTCATCGTGCCTAG
>CAZKNC010000024.1:0-344 GCA_964553935.1 uncultured Planctomycetia bacterium
ATTCGGATCCCTGAGTAACAGGAAATTAAGGAGTTTATGGAGCTGAAGGGATTCGAACCCTCGGCCTCTTGAGTGCGATTCTAGCGCTCTCCCAACTGAGCTACAGCCCCTGCCGCTGATTCTACCAGAAAATGGGGCGCTTCAATGCTTGACGGGCGCTTTGGCGAGGTTGTTTAATTCTTCGAGGTCGGTGGTTCGGCGTGCGATCTCGTCCCAGGTGACCAGCCCCTGTTGAAAAAGCTCCACCAGAGAGGCGTTCATCGTCTGCATGCCGCTGCGGCGGCCCGTCTGCAGAACGGTTTTGAGCTGTTGAAGCTGGTTCTCTCGGATGAGATTTCCAACGG
>CAZKNC010000024.1:354-11051 GCA_964553935.1 uncultured Planctomycetia bacterium
ATGACCTCGCACGCGGCCACTCTTCCCGGGATGTCCATTCGCGGCAGGAGCTGCTGCACCACCACGGCCACCAAGACCAGCGAAAGCTGGACTCGGATCTGGGTCTGCTGATAGGCGGGAAAGACGTCGATGATTCGCTGAATGGCATGGACGGCGTCGGACGTGTGCAGCGTGGTTAAAACCAGATGACCGGTCTCGGCCAGCGAGAGGGCTGCCGACATCGTTTCCAGGTCGCGCATCTCCCCGAGCATGATCACATCCGGATCCTGGCGGACCATGTGGCGCAGCGCGTCCTGAAAAGAAGCCGTGTCGTTCCCGAGCTCTCGCTGGTTGATCGTGGCCTTCCGGTGCCGGTGCAGGTATTCAATAGGGTCTTCGACCGAGATGATGTGGCAGGCCCGCTGGGCGTTGATGCTTTCGAGCATGGCGGCCAGCGTGGTCGATTTTCCGGCGCCCGTGGGGCCGCTGACGATCAGAAGCCCGCTGGGACGCGTTGCCAACTCTTCCAGAACGGAGGGAAGGCGGAGCGTCTGAAGGGTCGGGATTTCAAACGGGATGGTTCGAACCGCCGCGGCCACCGAACCCCTCTGGCGGAAGAGATTCACGCGGAAACGGGAGAAGCCCTTGATGCTGTAGGAGGTGTCCAGCTCTTTCCGGCGCTCAAACTCCGCGATTTGCTCGGGGCTGAGCATTTCATACGCCAGCGCCTGCGTATCGGCGTCGGTCAAGGGTGAGCCGGGCAGGCAGACCAGCGCTCCATGGATGCGAAGCTGGGGCGGGAGCCCTACGGTGAGGTGAAGATCGGAGGCTTTTTGGTCGACAGCGGTGTGAAGGAGGTCCTCGACCCTCAACCCCGATCCCTCAGAGGATGGTTTCCCCCATAGTTCCCTCTTAAGGTGACTGGATCAACGGCGAAGTCCTGGTTAACCTGAATGGTATTCCCGGTCCAGACCCCGCCGCCGGGGTTCCGCGTGGCGGTCGCCGTGAACGCAGCTCCGCCGACCGCGGTAAAAGTCCAATCCGTATTTGGATTGGGCTCGGTCAGATAGCCGTTGGTGGTGAGATCCGCCAGCGCTCCGTAAGTGTTTTGATCCAGGATATAAACCCGTTCGGCGCTGTGAATCGCTGAGAGCACCGTTTGCGCGTCATGCACCTTTGCCCGTTCGGCGGAGCGGCTGAAATTCGGCAAGGCCACTGTGGCCAGGATGCCGACAATGACCACAATGACCAACAGCTCCAACAGAGTGAATGCGGATCGCCTCTGTTTGCGCATACCCAAAAACCTTGGGAGGGCATCTGGCCGCTTGCAACGCCAGATGCCCCAGCCCGAAAGAAAGGCGATTATAGTCCCGTGGTGGTGATCGTCCGGGTGCCGGTGTCGTTGATGGTTCCGGTGACGATGACGGTGGCTGGAACGGTCGCTCCGTTGACGGCCACAGCGCTTCCCGTGGCAACCACTTGGGCGCTTGTTCCGGTGGCGGCTGGAAAGGTGTAGTTGAACCAGGTTGTTCCGTTTGCCGGGATCGTCACCAGCAGATCAGCAGCTGTCGCGGTGAAGGTGCTTCTCTCCTGGTAGTAGAGAAGCTCTGCCGTGAGAATGGCGCCGAGAGTATTAACCCCTTCCGAAGCGCGGGAACGCAGCATCATTTTCTGAAACTGCGGCAGAGCGACGCTGGCCAAGATACCGACCACAATGACAACCACCAGAAGCTCAAGCAGTGTAAAGCCGTGCTTTTGATTTCGTTTCATCTGCATCCTCCGGTTTTATGGAACTCTAACAGGAACCGCGGGTTCTGTCAACGCTTTCGCTGTTCCCACCCAAACAACCCCTTGAGGCACTCCGTTCTTCCCGAAAAGGAGAGGTGTCTTTGCGCAAAAGATCATTTGATCACGGACGTCATGTTGAAGATCGGAAGGTACATGGCGATCACCAGCACGCCGATCACCAAGCCGATTCCGACCAGCATCAGCGGTTCCAGAAGCGTGGTCATCCGCTCAATGGCGGTGTTGACCTGCTCTTCGTAGTAACGGGCGATCTCTTCCAGCATGTCCGGCAGTTTCCCGGTTTGCTCGCCCACCGTCAGCATCTGTCCGACCATGGGAGGGAAGATATCGGTTTGAGACAGGGGATCCGCCAGTGGTTTCCCTTCCCGAACGCCGGTGCGCATGTGCTCAATGACGGAGGCGATCACTTTGTTGCTGGAGGTGGTGATCACGATCTCCAGCGCGTGAAGGATCGGAACGCCGGCTCGAAGAAGGGTTCCGAGGTTTGACGCGAATTCCTGCGCGGAAGCCCCTTGGAACACCGCTCCCAAAACCGGCAGCTGCAGGAGAATCTTGTCGAACTGCCAGCGTCCCTGCCGGGTTTTGATCCAGCTGGAGATCAGGAAAACGGCGGCTCCCGCGGCGGCGACGATCAGCAGGAACCATTTTTGAAGCAGGTTGGAGAAATTGATCACCATCTGGGTCAACAGCGGCAGTTGGGCGCCGAAACTGGCGAACATCGAGCCGAACGTGGGAATGATTTTGAGCGTAAAGACGAAAATCGCGACGATGGCCACGAACAGGAGGATGGCCGGATACATCATGGCCGAAACGATTTTCCGCTGGATGGTTCCGGCTTTTTCCGGATGGGCCGCGGCCGGCTCCAGGGCGTTGGTCGGCTGGCCGGAGGCCTCTCCGGTTTCAAGGAGACTGATCCAGAAGGGGGAGAAGACGGTCGGGTGCTTCGCGACGGCGTCACGGAGCGTGGAACCGCCCCGGATGTCGCGGATGATGTCGCTGAGAGCCGTTGCAAGACGTTCGGACCGGACCTGCCCCGATACGGTTTCCAGCGCGCGCAGCAGAGGCAGGCCGGCTTCGGACATCGCGGCCAGAGAGTGCGCGAAGATGACCAGGTCGGATGATTTGACCCCCCGATGCAGACGGGACACCCGGCCCAGGCGTTCCGGGGCGACCGTTTTTTCCCGGATGTTGACCACCAGCAGGTCCCGGGTTTGAAGCACGGAAATCGCTTCATCCACGGTCGCGGCTTCCAGCATGCCGTTTTGAGGTTTTCCGGTCCGCGTTCGGGCGGAATAGCTGTAATGGGGCATGTCAGACGTCCACCCGGGTGACGCTGAGGACCTCTTCGATGGAAGTCAATCCGGCGGCTGCTTTGAGGAGACCGCTTTCAAACAAGGTTTTCATTCCCTTTTCGCGCGCCGCCTGCTTGATTTGCTCGGCGTTGGACCGCTGATTGATCAAATGCCGGATATCGCCGTCGGCGAAAAGGACTTCGTAAAGGGCGTTCCTGCCCCGGTACCCGACCTGGCGGCACTTAGGGCACCCTTTGGCCCGGTAGTACTGGCCGGGAGGAAGAACGATGTTGGAGCTCATCGGAGGCGGATCCGTCGGCTCCCGGCAATCCGTGCACAGGGTTCGAACCAGCCGCTGGGCGATGATGAGCACCAGCGAGGGGGCCAGCAGGACCGGCTCGATCCCCAAGTCGGTCAAACGGGTGATCGCGGAGGCGGAGTCGTTGGTGTGCAGGGTTGAAAGAACCAAGTGGCCGGTCAAGGCGGCGCGAACGCAGATTTCGGACGTTTCCAGATCCCGGACCTCCCCGACCATGATGATGTCGGGATCCTGCCGCAGGAAAGCGCGCAAGCCGGCCGCGAAGGTCAGCCCGATCTGCGGTTTGGCCTGAACCTGGTTGATGCCGTCGACCTTGTATTCCACCGGGTCTTCGATGGTGAGAAGATTCTTTCCCGGACTGCGAAGCTTTAAGAGGGTGGCGTAGAGCGTCGTGGATTTCCCGCTTCCGGTGGGTCCCGTGATGAAAATGAGCCCGTAGGGAGAGGTAATCCCCTTCTCCACGTCCGAGAGCGCCTGGCCTTCCAGGCCCAGCGCCGCGTAGTCGGTCACGAGGTTGGATTTGTCCAGCAGCCGGATCACGATCTTCTCGCCGTAAATCACGGGGATGGAGGAAACGCGCAGGTCGACCGTCCTTTCCCCGATTTTGATGGTAAATCCGCCGTCCTGAGGCAGCCGCTTTTCGGAAATGTCCATCCGAGCCAGAATTTTAATGCGGGAAATGATCGCCGGCATGAGCCGCGGAGAAGGAGGATCCACCGGCTGAAGCACCCCATCGATGCGGAATCGGATGGACAGCCGGCTCATGTACGGCTCAATGTGGATGTCGCTGGCCCGGGAGTTCACCGCCTCCAGCAGGAACAGATCCACCAGCCGGATGACCTGGGCCTGGCCGGCCTGAGCGGCCACGTCTTCAATGGCTTGAGCGGAGGAAAGCTCCGTCGGTTCCTCCACCGAGGTGATCGATTGCGCCGAGCTCTGATAACTGCCCGCGACGGCCTCCTTGAGGAGATCCAATTTCCCGTAAGCGGCCTCGATCGCGGATTGGAGATCGGACCGCGTCGCGATGATCGGAATGATCTGGGCGCCGGCCATCTTTTTAAGATTGTCGATGAGGATCAGATCCAAAGGATCCGCCATGGCCACGGTCAAACCGGTGATACTCCTCGAAATCGGCAGAATGGCTTCTTTACGGATCATCTCCAGCGGAAAGACGCTGCGGAGGGAAGGGTCGGAACCGGGCTGAAGCTCGCCTTGCGCGAATCTTTTGTAGGGAATCCCCAGCTGGCGTCCGAGGATCTCGGCGATCTGCTCCTCGGTGACCATGCGCAGGTCCACGAGGCTTTCGCCTAAACGTCTCCCGGAGGTTTTCTGGTATCGGACGGCTTCCTGAATCTGGTTTTCGTTGACCAGGCCTTCTTTCAGGAGGATTGCACCCAGCCGCAGGTGTGCTCGGACCGGCATCCTACCAAGCCACGCTGTCGATCGTTTCGACGATGCTCCGTTCTTTGAGGATGCGGCGCCGGTATCCCTTGAGCGCCTGCTCCTCTTGGCTGCTGAGAGGCGCCTGCTCCCGCTCCTTCGCGAAGAGAGGTTTCATGCCGGTCTCATCGTCGGGCAGGATGTGCGGCGTGATAAAAAGAAGGATTTCCGTGTTTTTCTTTTCCATTTCCGTTCGCTTGAACGGCAGGCCGATCAGGGGCAGATCCCCCAGCCCGGGAATCCGGCGGCTGCCATCCGTGTGTTCACCCGAGATGAGGCCCGCGATCATGGCAGTTCCCCCGTTGGGAATCATGACCGTGGTTCGCGCGATCCGCCGGGTCGGATCCTGAAAACTGGAGTTGAAAGTGGACGTGAGCACCCGGGAAACTTCCGGTTCGATGACCATGGTAACGAACCGCTCGTCGTTGACGAGGGGGGTTACCCGCAGAATGGTGCCAACCGTCGTTCTCTCCGGCGAGGTGGTTACGGTGCCGGTCGTCGCTTGGGAGTCGGAGGTTGTGCCGGTGACCGCTTCCGCGATGATTCGGACTTCCGCTACCTCGTTGGAGAGAGTCAGAAGGCGCGGCCGGGCGAGAAACTTCACGTCTTTTTCAGTGGCCAGCAGTTTCAAGACCACGTCGGTGCTCGCCAGCGAAAGGGTCCCCAGCGTGTGGGTTTCCGCGGCACCGTCCAACAGCCCCCGGCTGAATGGGAAAAAACTGGTGCGGACCGGTCCGTCCCAGGTGGCCACTTGTCCGGTGGAAGTTCCCCATTCCAGTCCCAGCCGACGAAGCGTGTCCAGCGTGACTTCCAGGATTTCCGCTTCGATAAAGATTTGCTTGGGTTTCACATCCAGCTTGCGGATGGTTTCTTCGATCACTTTCATCGTTTGCGGAATGTCCGTGACAATGAGCGAATTGGTGCGAGGATCCGGAATCACCGAGCCGTGTTCGGTGATCAGGGCTTCGACGACCTTGATCGGGCCTCCGGTCGGTTCCTCCGCCAGCGCGGTCCCGCTGCTTCCGCCGCTGCTGCTGCTGCTGGATGAAGAGGAAGAACTGCTGCTTCCGCCGCTGGTGGTGCCGATGCTTTCCGTAATCAGGGAGCCGGTCAATCCGAACCGCTTGGTCAACTCTCCCGCGGTTGGAACGACCCGCGCGTATCGAAACTGGAAGATTTTCGTGACGGTCTGAATTTTGGGGGCGCCGGATTCCGTGACGACGTACAGGTTCTTTCCCTCCCGAGGAATCAAGGCCAGGCGGTTGGCTTGGAGGAGACTTTCAAGGGCGTCAAAAATCGGGACTTGCTCGAAATAGAGGGTGACTTGTTTTTCCCGTACCTCATCCCCGGCCACGAAGTTCATGCCGGATTGCTTGGAAAGAAGCTTCAGCACATCCTCCAGGTAGGCCTCTGTGACGTCCATGGAGATGGTGAGCCCCCCCTTCTCCTTGGGCTGGATCTGTGCTTGAGCCGGACGAATGCCGCAGAGCGCCAAGGCAATGACAAGGCCGATGGATGTTTTTTTCAACCTGCGGTTCCCCCTCCCCCAAGATCGTACGGTGTCGACGAAGGATTGTCCATGTTTTTTATTCGGACAAGCCGCGCCGGTCCAACGACCGGATGGGCGGCGGTTTGAGTTCCGCTTCCGTTCCGTTGAGCCCTAAAAGAATTCTCTCTGTTGACATGGAGGTGATGTTCGCCCCATCGATTTCGTCTCCGACCGAGACGATTTTCCGATTAATGATGGCTTGAGGCCGAGAGGTTCCCCAAAAGACCCCCTGGACCGTGAAGCGGCTCAAATCAACGGCGGCGGCCTCCGGCGCCGGCGCGGCAGACGGCGGCTGACTCTGCCGCTCCTGCTCCAATTCCCGCTGCCGGATCCTCTGCTGAAACGCGTCCGGCGGAAGAAAAAGATCGCGAGAAATCTCCGGCGCCGGCGGGCGGGGTTCCGAAGCTTCCGGTTGTTCCGAAGGTCCGGTCGGAGTCGTGACGGCGGGTACCGCCGGCATCGGATTCGAAGGTTGACGGGAAATGATCCAGACGATTCCGAAAGCGATGAGCAGGATGACGGCAACGATTTGCTGGATCTGAGTTCGGCTCACGCCCCCCCCTTCCGTCCATAACTGCTGATCAAAAAACGGACGCGGCGGGTGGAATCCTGGATCCGTTCGGAAGTTTTTGGGGAACCCTCCTGCGGAGCCCCTTTTCCCGTCGGGTAGTAAAGGCCTTGGAAATCCGCCGAGTGGACGGTTTCCACTTCCACCTCGTCCACGATGAGAACCGGCCGATGCTGCTCGATGGCGTGGAGCAGAAGGGTTAAGTCCTTCAGCTTGGCCTGCGCGATGACTTCGATCTGATATTTGGTGTAAGGAGCCCAACTGGCTTCCGCCTGGGGCGTGACCGATTCGATTTCAACGGCACTTTGCGCGGCGATGCGGGAGATATGGCTGGTCAAGACCGGCGCGCCTCCTTCCAGCAAAAGGCCTTTTTCCTTCTGCTGGAGAGACTGGTTCTGCCGCTGAAGAGCCTGCACGAGTTCCAGCCGCTGCTGTTCCTCGCCGTATCGGGAAGCGATTTGCCGGCGGCGTTCCTGCCAGGGGGTCTGAATCAGGGTATTGCCCAGGAACAGGGTTCCCAGCGCGATGCCGGCGCTGGCCAGCCAGAATTTCTGGGCCGAAGTGATTTGAACGCCCAAGTCTCGAAGCTGGCTGGAGAGGGAGGATTTCTCTTTCATGGCCGTCCCTTGATGCGCCCGGATCGGTCGGAATCCCGCCGGATGTCCTCAAGATTCGTGGCGCAAGTCAGCAGAAACTCCGTCACATCTTCTTCTTCAAACCGCGCCCGTCCCACCGAGTCGAGGGAAAATTCCTTGAACGCGCTGATGAAAAGAGGGTCTTTCCGAAACGCGGCCAGCGTTTGATTGACCAGTTCCAGCTCGGCATCGCGGTTTCCGGTAAAGGCATTTCCGATCAGCCGCAGGTAGCGCCGGTGCGGTTCCCTGGGTTTATAGGTATGCCGGTACAGCAGATACTGAAGCCAGGTCTCCGCCGGCATCTGTTTGGAAAGCGCGCTGAACAGCTCCGAAGTTTCCAGGTTCGGATCGCGCAGTTCTTTGAAAAGACGGGTTTCCTGATCCCGGGCGTTTTTCAGTTGGCGCAGATCGTCCAGCCCGGCGCTAGGAGAAACCCCTTTCGGCCAAGCGATCTGGGAGCTCAGCGAGGACAAACGCTGCTGCAGCCGATTCAGGTCTGCCATTGAAAATCCGTACCAGACCGCGAGCGCCAGAATGGCCGCGGCCGCCTCCCAGATCAACGGTTTGAAGACGACTCCCTCCGCCTGGCGCCGCTGTTCCGAAGGCAGGAGATTGATTTCTTTCTGTTTTCGGTCCATTCCCCTTAAAGCAAGTCCAGCCACGACGGCCAGACCCGGCGGTGCCGCCTGCGCTCCGGTGATTTTGGCGAACGGATCGGCCGACTCCACCGGAAGATCCAGGGCCGCGGACAGCTCCGCGGCTTTCTTCGGATCCACGGACTTCCCGAAGAAAAGAATTTTTTGGACGGGGGGCTCTCCGAGAAACCGCCGGCGGTAATAATCGATGGAGACGCGGGTTTCATTGACCAGCGCTTCCAGCAGGCCCGGGGACGGGTCCTCGCCGCCTTCCTCTGTGGGCGTGATGGAAACGTTTCGGCTCAGGTACAGGATGTCCGGCCGCGCGATGCTGATGGTGGCGGAGTCGTGTTCGACGTACAGAAGAGCGGCCACCTGCCCCGCGGCCAGCTGTCCCGAATGACGAATCAGCCGCATCAAACAAAGGGGTGCGGGTTCAAGGCAAATAGGAGAAACGCCGGCGGCGTGAAACAAGGACAGGTAGGTTTCGATCGAGCTCCGTTTGATGCCGAAGAACATCACGCGCATCAGCGTCGGGTCGGTCCGCCGGATCACGACTTCGTAATCGTAAATCAGCTCTTCCAGTTTGAATGGGAGATATTTCTTGGCCTCAAAGGCAATGGCCATCTTTCGCTCATGGGCCGGAATGGCCGGCATCTGGAAATAACGAATGACTACCGCTTCGGAAGGCAGCGCCGCGTAAGCGCGGGGAGCGGCGGCGCCCAGCTTCGAAAGCATCGTTTGCAGAACCCGTGCGATCGACTGCAGCCATTCGGTCGATGCCGGCGTCAGCGCAGTGGATCCTTCCGGGCCTTCGACTTTAAGCTGGTTTCTCCAGCTGCTTTGGGCGGGAAGTTTGGTGCGGGCGAACGTGAGCAGCTTGGGATGCTGAAAAGTCCCGGTCAGGGAAACAAGGTCGATGTTTTCAGTGCCCAGATAAAGACCGAGAGGTGAAGACATTATTTTAGCGCTATCATCGGCGGGGTCATGGGTTTTGTCAAGGGGTTTTGCCCCCGCGAAGAGAGGATTGAATCCATTGAAGATAAGAGGGGGATCCCCACGCAAGAGGAAGAGCCAGGATTTCCGGAACTTCATAGGAATGAAGCTCTTTCAATCGTTTACAAAGAGATTTCAGATGCGCGCGATCCGTTTTTAAAAGCAGCATCGATTCCCGTCCGTTTTCGATCGTTCCCTTCCACCAATAGAAGGAGTTTATCCGAGGCAGGATGTTCACGCAGGCGGCCAGCCGCGAGCGGACCAATTGACGCGAGAGAACGGCGGCTTTCTGCCGGGAGGAAACCGTGGTGAGGACCAGAAAAAAGCCGGCTGCCGCCACTAAACCTTTCGAAGGGAAACTCGGTAGTCCTTGCCTTCTTCTTTGACGATGACATGCCCTTCCCGCGCGAGCCAGCCCACGCTCATGAGGACGAGATCCTTGGGCTGACCGGTTCCCTGCACGAGCCGGGAGAAAAGGACTTCACCGTGCTGATCGAGATAATGCCAGATTTCTCCGGCCACGATTCCAATTGCTGTAATCATGGGCCCAGTCTACCACGAAACAAATTTCGAAGAAACCGCCCGGTATGCGACCGGTCCGATTGAGCGATTTCCTCAGGCGATCCGCAAGCCACCAGATGGCCTCCGCCGGCTCCGCCCTCGGGACCCAGGTCGATCAAGTAGTCGGCGGTTTTTAAGACGTCCAAATGGTGTTCGATCACCAGAACGGTATTCCCCTGGTCCACCAGCGCGTGGAGCACTTTGAGCAGTTTTTCAACATCCGCCAGATGCAGACCGGTGGTGGGCTCGTCCAGCAGATAAAGAGTTTTTCCAGTCGCGCGGTGCGAAAGTTCCGTGGCGAGTTTCACGCGCTGGGCTTCTCCTCCGGAAAGCGTGGTTGCCGGCTGACCCACCTCGATGTAGCCGAGCCCCACCTCCACGAGCGTTTGAAGGCGCCCGCGAATTCGGGGGATCGCCTCGAACAGGATGAGCGCTTCCTCCACGGTCATTTGAAGGACCTGGGCGATCGATCTCCCTTTATAGAGAACTTCCAGCGTCGCTTCGTTGAATCGGTTTCCATGGCACAGTTCGCACGTGACATAGACGGCGGGAAGAAAATGCATTTCGACCTTGATCACCCCTTCCCCTTCGCAGGCCTCGCACCGTCCGCCCTTGACGTTGAAGCTGAATCGGCCCGGTCGATATCCGCGTGCGCGGGCTTCCGTGGTCCGGGTGAACAGGTCCCGGATATCGGAAAAGACCCCGGTATAGGTCGCCGGGTTGGATCGGGGAGTCCGTCCGATCGGATTCTGGTCGATCACGATGACCTTGTCGATTCCCTCCGCACCCAGCAGGCGGTCGTGCTGTCCCGGTTTAGCGCGGGCCTGGTAAAGCCGCTTGGCCAGGATCGGATAGAGGATGTCGTGCACCAGCGTGGATTTTCCAGAGCCGGAAACGCCGGTGACGCAGGTGAACGT
>CAZKNC010000025.1:0-10967 GCA_964553935.1 uncultured Planctomycetia bacterium
GACGGATTCGAATGGCTTTTGGACGTCAAGGCATTGGGTCCCTATGGCGGCGGGAACCCGGTCACGTTGGAATACAACGAGGACCGCGTGGTTTCCGGCGGCCGGGAAAAAGCCGGAACGGTCGCGCAGTCCCGGCTGGGCCAACTGATTGGATTTCAGCAGGATTGGTCGGAGATTCACAACCTCTGGATGCTCAGAGGAACCGAGGCGTGGGAGAAGGGCTGGGTTTCACGGCCGGTCTTCGTTCTGCGCTTTCAGTTCGCCGGCAATCCTCAGCACACGCTGGCGATGGTGGCTCGAGGGGTCCCGACCAACGAGCGACTGGGACAAAGCCACATCGGCCAGCCCGACTACGTTTCCAACCGGATCGGCTGGAATACCGCCGAGATTCTTCTTTATCCGCAGTCCGCGGTCCACATCGCTCTGACCGCCGACAACATCATGTCCAACGGCTACGCGACCGACATGGGTTCGTTGATCTGGCTGCACAACGAGCGGGATCCGAAGGGGGCGCTCAACAAATATGGCGGGTTCTCCATGCAGATTCCGCTGTTCACATTCCGGGAGATCAAGGTCAATGATTTCTCGAATCCGCGCGGACAGTTTCTGGTTCCTTGGGTCCAAGGATTCCGGGAGCGGTTCCTGGAAAGCCGCGTCGGCCGCGAGCGGATTCGCAATCCCGAGCAATTCGCCGAGATTCTCAACCCGGCCAATCCGTTGTTGACCGAGGACCCGAACCAGGCGATCGATGTGCTGATGGAGACGCTTTGGCGGCATTACCTGCCCTGGCAGCTTCTCAAGGAGCGGCTGGAGTTCGGTTACGGGCCCACGCGGGAGTCCACGTATTCCCAAACCAGCGGGACCGGCTACTTACCGGCTTCTTACCAGCGGGCCAAGAAATTCATTGCCGACCAGCGGGAGCTGTTGACCATTGCTCAGCGTCTGATCCAAAAAGAAGGGTATCCCGAGCTGGATTTCGATTTTGACCAGGCCTTCCAGGTGCTGGCGCGCAAGGAGAGAGCCATCAAACGGGGAGCGGAATCCTACGCGGACGCCTACGACTTGAGCGAGATTTATCCGGCCGTCAGGCCGTCCGTGATCCCGGTCATTTCCAACCTGGATGAGATGGCCCGTGGGGCTCAGCCGGTCCGCACGACGATGACTCGAATGGCTCCTTCGGTCATGGCGGACAAGGCGGGGGTGGAGTTTGTGGTAGCCGGCAAACCGGCCGCGAGCACTCCCAAGGGCGGTTTGGAAGAACAAGCGCTCTTCACGGTGGAAGGATGGGAACGGATTGCAGCGGATCCTGAGGGGTTTGGTTTGCGGAAAGCGATAGAAAGTTATGTTCCGGCCCCTTACGTGGACAAAGAGTTTCAGAAAGCAGTCGCTGTAATTCGGGAAGCGGTCCGAAGGAATTTCTTTGTGCCCGGCCCACCGGTGGCATTGGTACGTACGACAGGACGAGCGCGTTTGTTTATGGGACATCCGGACCTCGCGGGAATCGGAGATTTTTCCATTGACGCGGCCACGCATCAGTCGATCTGGATGCTGGTACAGCTTACCAACGACGGGAAGGTGATCGCCGACAACATGGATCCCCAGTACGGCCCCTTGAAAGAGTTCGGCATTCGAGATGAGGATGTTTTGCCGATTAATGCGGAGGCCATTGTTCAGCCGCGGCCCGATTGGCTTTCCTGGGCTCAGTCCCACACGTTTGAGAACCGGTGGGAAGGGCTAGTCAAAGGAACCCTGGCGGTGATCCGGACCAAGATGCTGGATCCCTCCGGCGATCGCCGGAGACTGCTCCAAGGTTTCAGGATGTTTCTTTCCACCAGCGATATCCCCTCCGGAAAAGGATTCAGCGCCTCGTCCTCCATTCCAGCCGGAATCGGTTTGGGTTTGAACGCGCTGTGGGAAGGGTTAACCGCTCAGTACGTGGTCATGACACCGGATCAACTGCGGAAACTGGATTACGCCGCCTATGTTGTGGATGATTTAGCCGGTGTGGCGGATATCACGGCGATCTTGGAAGGGGAACTGGGTCAAGCCACGGTGCTCTGGTATGATCCCGATCGGGTGGGCCAGAAGCTATCTTTTCCGGACGGATTTCGTGTTTTCGCATTCGATTCAAATATCAGACGATTGAATCATACCAGCTATCCTCCTTCCGTTCAGAATTACGGCAAGAACATCCAAACGCTGACGAACATCTCCGTTCCGCTGGCAATTCTTTGGCTCCGGATGTTGGCGATCAATCACCCCAAGGATTTAGGATTCCTGGAGGAAGTTTTGACCGCTCATTGGCCCTCCGGGGTGATGCGGGAGTTGACTGAGACGCCGGACGCGGCGATCCAGGACCGGAAATATGCAGCTCAAATCGTTCCCGCGGGACAGAAACCGGCGGTGGGATACGGGGCGAAACAGAAACGTCGAGTTTTTGTGGAGCAGGTCATGGCCCGTGTTCCCAATGAATGGACGTTAGGCAACATTGTGGCGGCGCTGCGCGAAGGACTTCCTCCGACGTTCTACCCGCAGATTGACAGCTTGGCCCAGGAGCTGGTTCCATTGGGAGCGCATGAGGTGGATGCCCGCACGGCCGTCGGCCAACGCCGACTTCAGCAGATGCGCAATGCCGCCGTCATTCCGATGCGCCAGATGGCTTGGTACGGTATGGAGGAAGCTGAACGCGGTTTGAGGTACATTGCCGCCGCGGAACGGGGGAATACCGCCGCCATGCTTCACATGATGCGGGAGGCGCACGGCGGCGACCGAGCGCTTTACGATCCGAACCAGCCGTTCTTGGCCGGAACGCCCCGGCTGACCACCTGGGGGTTAAGCAATCCACCGGAAGCGTTTCAAAGGTCTTTGGTGGAAATTGACCGTCTGGTGGACCGGTTTGAAAGAGATGTCGATAATCAGTTAGGAACCGGTGTAGCGGCTCGCGTCAGCGGCGCCGGATTGGGCGGGCTCATCATGGCGGCGGTGGATGAAAAACGAGCACCGGGAGCGTATGAAGCCGCGGTCAAATGGCTGGGAAGCCGACGGCCGGCACACGAGGTGATCGGGATCGCTCCCAGCGCCGGTGTCCGGGTCATTCGTCTTCCCAGGATTCCGGCTTCAGCGAAGGCCGCGGGTGTGGAGGAATTGACCTCCGAACGGCTGGAGGGTCTGGCGGTCCGTGGGCAGCCGGTTCGTTCTTTGCTCCAGAAAATTCCAGCAGCGCTGGATCCCTGGCTGGATAAGCCGGTCCGGGTAGGGCTCTGGGTGGCGGATTTCGATCATACGCTGAATGTTCCATCGACCGGACCCTTATCTCAGCCGATCAAGACTCCTTTGGCGGACTCGGTGATTGACCACGGAGCCCTTTTGTGGGTCAACAGCGGTTCCGCGGTGGGAGATGCCAGCACCAATATGGAAGAACGGTTTCTGGTCCCCATTGAAACAGAGTTTGAGGGTCGGTCCGCCCAGGCCAGTCTCCAGGGCGTCAAATTCATGGGAGGAGTGGGACAACAGCTGGTTTCCTATGATTCCGCCGGCGTCCGACAGATGCGGGGAATTCCGGCCGGTCCGGCCTTTACTCCCGAACAGCAGGTGGCGACTCTGAAACGATGGCTGACCCTTTTTGTGGAGGAGTATCCTACGGGAACAGACAGGGACGTGTGGAAAACCCGGATTCAAGAAAACAACGACCCCACAGCATTTCGCCAAATCGCCCTGGGTCTCGCGAAAGCGTGGGGTATTGCCCGTTTGGATATCGCGCTGCGGGGTGTGGATCCTGAAACAGGAGTGCTCAGTTCCAACCGGCCCGGGATGATTACGCTGATGCTCCCCAGGGATGGATCTCTGAGGGCGATGGCCCGACGGATGGCGGAGGTGTTCGATCAGGAGCTTCGATCTTCCATGCCGGCAGGCCTTAAGGCCACCGTTCCGGGCGCCGCGTTTGTCACCGTCCTTTTTTACGCGAAAGAGGATCAGATCCTGGATGAATATCAGAGGATTGCTTCCCAGCTCCCTTCTGATAACGGGATTGTGGTCACGCTCGGGGACAATCCAGGATCCGACACCTTCTTTAACCTGACCTCCAGCCAGTTTGGCCGTCCGGTTCTGCATTTCCTGGTGGACAGC
The DNA here is from genome assembly GCA_964553935.1 of uncultured Planctomycetia bacterium. Taxonomy (GTDB): domain Bacteria; phylum Omnitrophota; class Gorgyraeia; order 1-14-0-20-64-10; family 1-14-0-20-64-10; genus CAZKNC01. Next base: position 4,126 of record CAZKNC010000025.1, read on the forward strand.
AATTTCGCTGCCGGCCGTCCGGATCTGCTGGTCCCCGATCAGAAATTCGTTGAAGGGTCCCAGCAGGTGATTGAAGCGTTTGTGAGTGCTCAGGGGCAGGGCCGTTCCTATCGGGAGACGCCGTTCCTTCCGGGCGGGTTCTCCATCGCGGATCTGGAGCGGGAAACGGGCTATTCCTGGAATCAGCTTCGCGCGGCGGCGTTAGCCGGGGCGGAGGAAACACCATACGAGGTGGATGGAACCGACGTTCGCATTCTGCAGACGATTCGGCTCAGAGCCGGCGATCGAGCGGAGGTTATCACCTTGCCCAACGGTTCCACGATCGAGGCCAAGACCAAGGGAGCGGTTCTGATCGAACCCGGCACCTTGATTCAGTCCGGCGTCAAGGTGGTAGCGCCCGCCGGCAAGACGGTGACGGTATTGGGTGGTGGCACCGTCCTTCAGACCGGCACCGTCATCGACGGACAGGTTTGGGTGGGCCGCAACGTCAAGGTGGATGCTCAACTCCGTGGCCAGACGTGGTTGGACCACAATGCTGTCTTTACCCCCGGTTCCCAGACGGTGGTGGAAGATTCCGTTCTGGCTCAGCGCGGCAGTAAATCGGTTTCGGTCAAGCAGTCCACCGGCATCAACAACTCGGTCCTCTGGGGAAGCTCGACGTTCCAGGATGCCGTGGTGACGGAAAGCATCATGGATTTTGCCATAGCGGGCAATCACACGTTCCAAAGCCGCAGCCGCTTAGCCGGTGTTTCAGCGCAGCATGTGACGTCGGCCGGACACTTCAACGCTCTGATCAGCATGTTCAATCTCCCATTGGCTCAGTGGCGGGATCTGTCGGATCCGGGCCAGCGGCAGGAGGCTTTCCTGGATCTTCTGGCGCTGCGATACGGCGAGTTGGTTGGGAGCCGAGAGGTCACCGAATTCTCAGGAAATCTCGGTCATTCTAAACGGCCCTTGGAGGAGCTCACTCTTTCTTTTAACGGCCAACAGCGAACCGTTTTAACCCGGGCTTCCAATCTTGGCGGTGGGTTTACAACCAGCAATCTTAAAACTCGGGAGGGTAGTTGGTGGACTAAAGGTCCGACGTTGTTCTGGGGTGGGGTTATGGCTGGCGTGCAGGCGATCACGACTGCTCCTGCGGAGTTGGGTCCTAGTTCTGTTCTTGCCAACAACGCTGGGTTGGCCGGCCAGGTGATCGCGCCTGGGACGCTGGTGGTTCCGGAAGCGGCCCTGCCCGGAAAAGGGATTAAGGAAGGACGCATGGACGCCCGGGAAGGGCGGTTAAGCGCCGGGGTCCTTGAAAACCTCGCGGTTCGACTGCAGGTGATGCAGGCGCTGGAGATCCTGGCCCGCGTAGCGGCGGAAGGGGCTTCCCGCGCTCAATCCCCGGCGCAGAGAGCCGGTTACCGTAAGGAGGTTGAGCTTCTTGGGAAATTCCACGCCGAAACGGTCACAGACCTGCGAACCTACCTGGCAGTGGTGAAATACTCCGCGCTCAATCTTCAGAAAGATTTAGAACGGTCTCCGGATCCCAAAACGGTCGAGGCGCTCAAGGAACAGAGAACCGCGTTGGGCATCGATGAGCCCATGTATCAGGTGACGGCCGCCACCCAGGAGATGGCTCCCTACAACCAGAGGATCGCGGACTCTTCCGCTGTGGTACGGCAAGCGGCGGAAGCGGTTTCTCAGCCGCCCCGGTATCCGATGGCGGAGGTGGTTCGATTTGAGAATCCGGACGGTGTTTTCGAGCTCACACCCGGTTCGCCGGCCATGAACGGCGCGGTGATCGCTGACGGCCAACAGAAGGTGCGCAACCGCCAGGTGCTGGGGATCATCTTCGTGGCCGGCAAGGGCGGGCGGTTCAAGGATTCGGTGGCCTCGAAGTCGCCGGAGTATGGGCAAAGAGCCGTGGAACTTGACCGGTCTGATACCGATGGGGATGTCATCAAGTTCGCCGCCCCGGTGGGGGTTTCAAACTTTCCGGCGGTTTTGCGCCAACTCGAGGCGTTCGCCGAGCTGGGATTCAGAGCCCGCCAGCCGTTTGAGGTGGCGCTGGTCGATTCCATCGGAAATCGTGAAATGCTGGTGCGGCTTCTGGAAGCGGACCGCCGAAGCGCCAGGCCGCGTGTTCGCTGGGAGTTTTTGAATTTCGTTGGAGCTCGGCCGGATGGAGCCATGGTTTTGGTCAACGGGGCTACCCTGCAGGAAGTGGATCCGGCCACCGGGAAACCGGTTCCCGGCACCCAAGCGCGGCACAGCCACGTGCCGCTGGTCGATCAGGGCGAGGGGTTGCCCGCGACTTACGCGGCCGACGTGGCCGTTGGGGGTGTACAGCACAAGAAAGGGGAGCCGGTTTTGCAGTGGAATCCCGCCAGCGGACAGAGAGATCTTCCTTATAAGGTTCCTTCCGGAGAATATGGGGCGCTGATGGCCGGCGTGAACGCCGCGCGCGCGGCTGGAATCGACGTTGCCCGCCGGGATCTTCTTCCCACTTACGGGGACCAGGTGGAGCTGTACAGCGACCCGGATCGGTTGGCGGCCTTACTGGGCAGTGTGGACCGGGCGGACGTCACCGGTGTCAGCATTCCCCACCGTTTGGTGAATGAGCGGGATCCGGCCACGGGCCGTCCCAAGTGGGATCCGGATGGAGGAGGGATCGTCAAGGCCATCTTTCCAGATGGAGAAGAGCCGACGTTGATCGTTGAGCGGGATGTCCGCGACCCGGCTCGAGCGGCGGATCGGATCTATAACGCCAAATTGGATGAACAGGAAGTGGCGTTGGCCAAGGCAAGCGGCGTGGGATACCCGTACAATGCCGCCCCACCGGTTTTCAGCGCCTCTTTTGTGAGCGATCTGCTCAATGCTCGAGTGGATATCCGCCATCAGCGGAAAGATCGCCAGATTCCATTTGGGCCGGGTTCGGACGATAGACAGTTGGTTCCCATTCAGGTTACCGAGCTGGAGATGACCCATCTGATGCAGATCGCTTCCCAGCAGGGGCGCGCGGTCCAAGTGGCTCGGGCCCCGCGAGAGGCGCGCCAGGCCTTAAAGGGAGCCGATGATATTCCTCCCGCCAACGCCCAGCTCTCTCAATCGGGCCGGGAGCGTCTGCGGCGCCTGCTGGGAGAGCGGCTCAAAGGAGATCCCGCGCACGTTGAGGTGGCTCCCAGCGCTCGAAGCTTCTTTGCGACCGGCGAAGGGTCGCTGACGGTGACCGGCAACGTCGGTATCGAGATCGACCGGTGGGGGGTGTGGGCGCGGCGGTACGAGGGAGAAAGCCCGTTTGCCGGTGGCAGTGGTATCGCAAATTTCAGCCGGGGCCGGCGCTTGGTAATTCCCGCCACTTCCGATGGTGTCATTCCGCTGGACCGGCCGGTGGTCATCAACGAACAGACATTCGATGCCCTTGCCTTGAGTTCGATTCCCCAGGAAGCCAATCCGCTTTCGGACGGCTATGTTCCGGCGCGGTACGAGATTCCTTCGCCGGCTCTTTCTACGCCTTCCGTAGAATATGCCATGGACGCGATCGATCCTGTGCAAGTGGCACGCGACGTAAAAGCCGGCAAACGGGTGGTCATTCGAACCAAGCATGACCGCGTGGGACAGGAGCTCTGGCAGCTTCAATCCAATCGCGAGGAGCTTCATGAGTTGTACGGGCTGGTTTACGACGTCGCGGAAGGAAGAACTTCTCTCACGGATTCGGAAATCGGCCGTGTCGTGGAGCTGTTGAATCATTCCAATCAAGCGGTGGCCGCCGCCGCCCGCGACGTGATCGTCAAAGCGCGGGTTCATGGTCTTGGGCAGACGGTCCGTGACATCACCCTCCAGTACCAGCGTCAGTCCGCGACATTCGGTCCCTACGCGGAGCAATACTTTGAGGATGCTCTGACCGCCTTCACGGATCCTACCCACAAAATGGAGCTGGGCTCACCTTCCACCCCGATCTTCGCCGGGGAAATGTCGGAGGCAAGGATGCGCGAACTCCATGAGCAGTTGAAGCTGTGGGTTGATCCCAAGAGCAAGCTGTCTTTGTTGACCGGTTCCGGGCAAAGGATGGCTGCTCCCATCGGCCTCGTGGAGGCCGGTTTTACTCCCCGGCCGAACGGCAAGCCGACCGGTTTCCCATCCGCTGAGCTGGCATCCGACATCGGTTCCCAGCCCCACGATGTGGTGAAAATCTTGTTTGCCCTGGTCGCCAAGCTGTTCGTGGAGAACATGCCGCGCTGGAGGCAGGAGCTGGGTCGGACGGATGAGGAGCGGCGGATGCCGGACGAGTGGAGCGTGGCGATCGGGATGGATCCGCGTAGCAGCAGCCCGGCCATTTTCCAGGTGGCGGCGCGGATCTTCCGGAAGATGGGGGTGGGGGTCAAGTTCACCGGGATCACCTCGGCCCCGGAGGCGGCGGCCCGAGCCCTGCTGTCCGATCCGGAAGAACATCTGCTGGCCTCCTACGAAATCACTCCCAGCCACATCAAGCAGGGGCATCAGGGAACCAAGCTGATGCTCTGGCTGGGGCAGATCCTGCCTTGGGCCAAGGCGGAGGAATTCAATCGTCTGATTCGCGCCGCCGCGCAGGATTTCGAGCAGGTCAAAGCGGTCATGCAGATGCTTCAGGATCCGGCTTCAAACGCGGAAGTCGAAGCGATCATGCGTCAAATGCCTGAGGATTATGCCGATTCCAAGAAACGGTATCAGCATTATCTGAAACAATCTGCCACCGGCTACTTTGGAGATGATTCCGGTGTTTTGGAGCAAAAGGTGCAGGAACTCGGCCAGGATCTGCGGGCCAAAGGCATCACCGTGGTGTTGGATAACAATGGCGGGGCGCGGATCACCGATCTGCCGCTCTTCGATGAGTTGGCCGGCGGCTATGTCGTGATCGGCGCCAATGCAGCGGAGTTCGCTCATCCGCTGCCGCCGGGGGAGGTCTCCGCCAACAGTCTTCGCCGGTTTGCCGAGCAAACCGCGAATGCTTTTGAAGCGGAAGGACTTACCCCTCTGTTGGTCAATCCGGACCCGGATGGAGACCGCAAGGGAGTGGTTTACCGCGATCCGGTGACCGGCAAGTTTCTCTATATGGACCCGCAGTACGGTTTCATGCTGGATGTGGTGAACCTTTCCATGTCCGCCCGGGCAGCCGGAAAACAAGGGGTGGGTGTTACCTCCAATGACGCTACCACTCCTTCCGTTCAGATTCTGGCGGGGGAAGACCGGCTGGATTACCGCTATTGGCCGGCCGAGGTCGGGGAAGCCAACGTGGTCAAGGGATTGAATCAGTTGCTCGTGGAGCTGGCCGAGCGGTATGGCGATCGGCGGCTGATCGCCGCCGGAGGGGGAGAGGGTTCGGCCGCCGCGTTTATCGGGGATCTGGTGCAGGTCCGGGATATGTTCCAGGCGTTCGGTTCCATGTTCAATCTTTATCGCAAGCCCGAGTGGGTGAAACAGCTGATTGATTTGCTGGTCGATAATGAGCAGGTCAAGAGCCGTTTGAAAAACGAGGTGGATACCGTCTGGTACCAGCCGGACCAGCTTCAGTATCTCCTGCATCGGATTGTTCATCGGATTTTGCCGCCCATGCGCAACGCCGATCCCGGCTATGAAACGGAAGTTCATCTCGGCGTGGGCACCGCCGACCAGAGAGCCTTCAAGGACACCGCCGATCAGCTGCTGGTTCAGGATGGGGCGTTTGTTCAGACCCTCCGGCGGGAAACCGCGGCCCTGATCTCTGAAGTCATCAGGGAGCCGGTTTCCCCGGAACAGATCGCCGTTTCCGAGCCGATCAACAACATTGAAGAACATCAGCTTCGCGGAGCGGGCAACCGAACTCTCCCGGACGGGCGCGTCATTCACGATGGTGGTTACGAAATTCAGATTTCGTACACCGCTTCCGCGGACACGAAGAACGGAGGCGTGGCGGGACGCACCTATTACTTGTACAAGCTCTGGCTTCGGCGCTCCAAAACGGAAATCGGTGTGACCCGCCGGCTGATCCTGCCGGTGGCAATGTTTATGGCCCGGGAGGATCCGGCGACCGGCCAGCCCAAGCCGGAGGTTGATCAATTCCTGAACGGCTTGTTTGAGAGAATTTACCCCCGCTGGCTGGCTTTCCTGAACGAGCTGGAAGCGGCCGAGTTGAAAAGGCACTTGGAGGGAGCTTTCGGTCTGGATCGGGAACAAACGCTCTCAGAGATTTCTGATTCGCTGGATACCCTGCTGACCAACACGCCGATTATCCGCAGGACGAAGTTCGACAAACTGGCGGTCGCCGGCAAGTCCACGTATTCCGAGACCGACGCGGTGAATATTGCGGAGCAGGATGCCGCGGCCGAAGGAGCTCGGTCGGCCCTGTCCTTTCTCTTGCAAAGGGCTGAACCCTTTGTCAAGAGACTGCGCGATGTGCAGAATGACCCCGCCGTTTTCGAAGCCGCGGCGCGGGAGCTTCGCGACCAGATGGTTCTTCCCCCGGAGCCGTCCGCGCCGCTGTTCCGAAACGAGCTGGCTTCCAGATTGGCAAAAGGTCTCACGGCGGAAACATTTCAATGGAAAATGGACCGCGTTCTGGGCGATTTTACCCAGCCGTCTGCCGAAACTGCCCAACGTTTTGCTGAAGTCGTGGAAAATTTGAAAACCTTCGCGGTGCAGGGCGCGGCCTATCCCAATTTTGTCGTCGCTAAAATAATCCTGTCGAGAGAAAAACAGCCTTTAACCCGGCAGGCCGGGGTGGAGGAATCCATTCAACGGGAAGCACCGTCTTTTGCAGTTTCGGCGGGGGTCAGCGCCCGAAGTCTGGTGATTTTGACGCCGGAGACGGCGCGGGTGGGCCTGGAAGCGCTCTCGGCGGT
>CAZKNC010000026.1:0-10893 GCA_964553935.1 uncultured Planctomycetia bacterium
GGACCGCCGTGTCCGGCTGATCGGAGTGGAAGCGGCCGGCCGCGGACTGCGCACGGCCCAGCACGCGGCGACGCTGGTTCGCGGCACGGTCGGCGTGCTGCACGGTTCTAAATCCTATCTGCTGCAGGATCCGGCCGGGCAGGTGATGGAAACCCATTCGATTTCCGCCGGGCTGGATTATCCCGGGGTCGGGCCCGAGCATGCCTACTACAAGCTGACCGGCCGGGCCGAGTACACGGCCGTGACCGACCGGGAAGCGTTGGGCGGTTTTCAGCTGTTGGCCAGGACCGAAGGGATTTTGCCGGCGTTGGAATCCTCCCACGCGATCGCTTACTTGCCGAAATTAGGCCGCCGTCTCAAGCGGGGATCGGTGGTCGTCCTGTGCCTTTCCGGCCGCGGGGACAAGGACGTGGAAGTGGTGGCAAGGGCTCTTCATGAACCGAGTTGACGCGGTATTCGGCCGTCTTCACCGGAAAAAAGAAAAAGCGCTGATCGCTTATCTGACCGCCGGCTATCCGACGCCGGCCACGCTCCTGCCGCTGGTCCGCGCCTGCGAACGGGCCGGCGTGGATCTGGTGGAGCTGGGAGTCCCCTTTTCCGATCCTTTGGCGGACGGGCCGACGATTCAGGCGGCTTCTCAGAAGGCGCTGGAGCGGGGAATGACCCCCGCCCGCGTGCTGACCGAAGTTCGCCGGATGAGGCGGCGGGGGATCCGAATTCCTTTGCTGTTGATGACGTACTACAATCCGATCCATCACTATGGGTTGGAATCGTTCTGCCGGGACGCGGCCCGGGCCGGTGCGGATGGACTGATCGTGCCGGACCTGCCTCCGGAAGAAGCCCAGGAACTCCAAACCGCGGCTCGGGCCCGGAAGTTGGACCTGGTGTTTCTGGCCGCTCCCACCAGTCCGAAGGATCGTCTTCGCCGGATCGCGCGGGCGTCGCGCGGATTCGTGTATTACGTCAGTCTTACCGGGGTGACCGGCGCCCGGCGGGCTCTTCCGCCGGAACTTCGCCGGGATGTGGCCGTGCTTAAAAAGATGACCGCGCTGCCGGTCTGCGTCGGGTTCGGGATCTCCCGGCCGGAGCAGGTGCGGCAGGTGCTGGAAACGGCGGATGGAGCGATCGTCGGATCGGCGCTGATCGACGTGATCACGCGGGGCGGAAGCGCGGCCGCGAGGAAGGCCGAGATCTTTCTTCGAACATTGAAGGGAGCGTGCCGATGACATCGAATGTGTGGGCCATCATCATGGCCGGGGGGAGCGGAGAGCGGCTGTGGCCGCTTTCCCGCCGGAAGCATCCTAAGCAAACGCTTCGGCTGGGCTATAAACAGTCGCTGCTGCAGGTGACGGCCGATCGCCTGCGGAGCATCGTTCCGACCAGCCGGATTGTCGCGGTGACGACCAAGAACCAGGCCGAACTGGTCCGGCGCCAGCTGCCGAAGATTTCGCCCAAGCATTTCCTCGTGGAACCGGCCGCTCGGAATACCGCCGCGGCGGTCGGTCTGGGAACGCTGACCATTTTGAAGGAAGATCCCAGCGCGGTGATCGTGGTGGTTCCTGCCGATCACGTGATCCGGCCGGCTGCCCAATTCCATGAGACCATTCGCCGGGCGGTCCAAATCGCGGTGGATCGGGATGGTTTGGTCTGCCTGGGGATTCGCCCGACTTAGCCGGCGACTGGTTTCGGCGACATCGAGCCCGCGGGAGAACGAATCCGGCCCGGCGGCTATCGCGTCAGGCGGTTCATCGAAAAACCGGAGCTGAAGCGCGCCCAGCAGCTGATTCGGAATCCGAAGATTGTCTGGAACGGCGGTATTTTCGTCTGGCGCGGCGTCGTGATCCTGGCGGCGATTCGCCAGTGGCTGCCGGCTCTTTTCAATGGTTTGGACGCGATCAGCCGGGCGCAGGGAACGCCGGCGGGACCTACGCGCCTTCAGGAGCTGTATCGCCGCCTGCCCAGCATCTCCATCGACGTCGGCGTGCTGGAACGGTCCCGCCACGTCTGGGTGGTGCCGACCGATTTTTCCTGGGATGACGTGGGAAGCTGGAACAGTCTTGGCTTCCTGCACGCCGCGGACGCTCATGGCAATGTGGTGCTGGGGTCTCACGTCGGGCTGGAAACGGAGGGCTCCATCATTGTCGGGGATCCGAAACATCTGGTGGCGACCGTCGGGGTGCGGGACTTGATCGTGGTCCATACGCCGGACGCGACGCTGGTGTGCCACAAGTCGCAGGCCCAAGCGGTCCGAAAGCTGGTCTCCGCGCTTTCTTCGGACCGCTGGAGGAAACTGCTCTGAGAATTCAGCGCCAGCCGTACCACCGGACGGTATTGCCCAACGGATTGCGGATTGTCACAGCTCCCCGCCGGGAAGCGGAGTCGGTGGCGATCGGCGTCTGGGTCTCCGTGGGTTCGCGATACGAACCGGCCCGCTTGAACGGGGCCTCCCATTTTCTGGAACATCTCCTGTTCAAGGGAACTCACCGCCGGAGCGCCCGCCAGATCAAGGAGTCCATTGAGGGGGCGGGAGGATCCTTCAACGCTTTCACGGAGGAGGAGTTCACCTCGGTGGTGGCGAAGGTTCAGCCGAAGGACATGGAGTCTGCCGTGGAGGTCCTGACCGATATGGTGCTCCATCCCCGCCTGGATCCGAAGGAGATGCGCAGAGAGAAAGAAGTTGTCCTCGAAGAGATCCGGATGTATCGGGATCTCCCCATGCAGCACGTGCACGACCTGCTCAACGAGCTGCTGTGGCCCAACCATCCGCTGGGAAGAGACATCGCCGGATCTCCTTCCACGCTGGCGCGGATGCGGCGGGCCGATGTCGCGGGTTATCAAAGCCGCTATTACGTGCCGCGCAACATCGTGCTGGCCGCCTGCGGCCGGGTGACCCACCGCGCGCTGGTGGAAGCCGCCCACCGCTGGTGGACGCGCGTTCCGGCCGGCCGGTCCGCTTCCTGCCGGCGCGCGCGCCGGTATTCACATAGGCCCCGGCTGAAGGTGGAGGAAAAAAAGACCGAACAAACGCACTTCTCAATCGGGTTTCACGCGTTTCCGAGGAATCATCCGCAGGTCCATGCGCTGAACCTGCTGAATGTGGTGCTGGGGGGCAACATGTCTTCCCGCTTGTTTCACCGGGTGCGGGAACAGCGGGGGCTGGCGTACGAGATCGGCTCCCAAGTCAAGCGTTTCCGGGACACCGGTGTTTTTTCCGTGAATGCCGGGGTGGAGCACAAGAAACTTCTGCCCTGCATGCGGGTGGTTCTGACGGAGATATCCCGCATTCGCCGCGAATCCGTGACGCCGCGCGAATTCGAACAGGCGGTCGAGTACCTGACCGGCCAGATCCTGTTTTCGTTGGAGGACACGGTGGATCACATGTGCTGGATCGGAGAAAGCGAGATGCTGCTGGGGCGGATCGAGCCGGCCGAAAGGGTTCTTTTTCATCTTGGAAAGGTGGGCCGGCCGGACGTGCGCCATGCGGCGCGCTCGATCCTGCGAACCAACCGTTTAAGCCTGGCCCTCATCGGTCCGGTGCCGGGCCGGACTCAAAACCGCATCGCGCGCATGCTGGAGGTGTGAGGATGGATTCAAGCCGGGTTTTGGTTGCCCCCTCGATTCTGGCGGCCGATTTCAGCCGGTTGGCGGAGGAAGTCCGCCGCGTGGAACAGGCCGGGGCGGATTGGATTCATCTGGACGTGATGGACGGCCACTTCGTCCCGAATCTCACGATCGGGCCGCAGGTGGTGGGATGCCTGCGTCCGATCACGAAACTTTGCATGGACGCCCATTTGATGATCGAGAACCCGGCGCAGTACATCCCGCAATTTGTGGAAGCCGGCGCCGATCGGATCACGGTTCACGCGGAGGCCGTGTCCGATTTGCCGAAGGTGGTTCGGCAGATCCATTCGCTGGGAGTCAAAGCGGGTGTGGCGCTCCGGCCGCAGACCGGAATCGAGCCGCTCAAGGTCTGTTTGGACGAAATCGACTTGGCACTGCTGATGACGGTCAATCCCGGGTTCGGCGGGCAGTCCTTCATGCCAGAGGTTCTGCCGAAAATCGAAGCCTTGCGGAAGATTTACGACCGGCACATTCAGGTGGATGGCGGAATCAACGCCAAAACGGCCGCGTCCACCCGGTCCGCTGGAGCCGATGTGATGGTCGCCGGAACCTACATCTTCCGCGCGCCCGACATTCGGCAGGCGATTGCGTCGTTGAAAGGATAGGAAAGGAAATCATGACTGAGATTCGGTTCGGGACGGACGGCTGGCGTTCGCTGGTGGCGGAAGACTTCACCTTTCCGAACGTTCGCGCGGTGACGCAGGGGGTCGCTTCCTATCTGAAGAAGCATCCGACCGCCGGCCGGCGCAAAGCGGTGATCGTCGGCTACGATACGCGCCCGTTGGGCGATCGGTTCGCCGAAGCGGTGGCCGAGGTGCTCGCCGGCAACGGGTTCCAGGTTCTGCTGACCCCGACCCCCATGCCCACGCCGGCGATCAGCTTCGCCATCCGTGAACTGAAACTGCAGGGCGGCATTGCCGTCACTGCGAGCCATAATCCGTTCACCTACAACGGGCTGAAATTCAAACCGTCCTACGCCGGGCCGGCCGAGCCGGAGATGACGCGGTGGATCGAACAGCGGCTCTTCAAGGAAAAGGTTCGGAGGATTCCGCTTTCGGAGGGCCTGCAGGCGAAAAAGATCGTCTGGGTGGATCTGTCGCCCCGCTACTTGAAATTCCTGCGCCAATACGTCGAATGGCCCGTGATCCGCCGCGCGAAATTCCGCGTGGCTTACGAATCGATGCGCGGAGCCGGGCAGGATCTTCTGCAGAAGGTGCTCGCCGGCAGCCGGATCGAGGTTATCCCGGTTCCCCATCCGGATCTCCTCCGCAGCCAACACCGGCCAGAGCCGATCGGAGAGCATCTGAAGGAGTTGTCCCGTACCGTGCGCCGGCTCCGCTGTGACGCGGGCCTGGCCACCGACGGAGACGCCGACCGGCTTGGGCTCGTGGCCCCGGACGGGCAATTCGTGAGTTCTCAGGAAACGATGGCCCTTTTGCTCTGGCACCTGCTGGAAGATCGCCGATGGCGCGGCCTGGTCGCGTCCACGGTATCGGCCTCCAACATCCTGGAGGCCATCACCGAACGCTACGGCGTGGAATTCCGGCGCACCCCGGTCGGTTTCAAGCATATCGCGCGCTTGATCCGGTCCGGCGGCGTGCTGTTCGGCGGCGAGGAATCGGGCGGGTTCGGGTTCCGCGGCTGCGTGCCCGAACGGGACGGCCTGCTGGCCGGCTTGCTGGTGCTCGAGATGATCGCCATGCGGCGCCGGAATCTTTCGGCCATTCTGCGCGACATGAGAAAAGAATTCGGCCGCTGGTATTTTCAGCGCGCGGACCTGGAGCTGGAGAAGCCGGTGCCGATGGAACGGCTCACGGATTGGGCGCGCACCGCCTCTTCGCATCTGGATCAATGGTTCGGACGGGGAACCCGGGTGGACACGCTCGACGGAGTCAAGATCATCACGCCGAACCGGAGCTGGCTGCTGCTGCGCCCTTCCGGGACGGAACCGCTCCTGCGGGTGTACGGCGAAGCTCCCAGTCCGGCGGCGCTGAAAACCCTTCTCAAAAAAGGACGGGAAGTCGGCCGATCGATCGTGGAATCGTAAATTGGATCAATCCCACATCCGGAACCTCTGCATCATCGCGCACATCGACCATGGGAAGTCGACTCTGGCCGACCGTTTATTGATGAACACCGGCGCCATTACCCAGCGGGAGTTCCGGGAACAGCTGCTGGACGACATGGACCTGGAGCGGGAGCGCGGCATCACGATCAAGGCTTCGGCGGTCAAGCTGCGCTACACCGCGAAGGACGGGCAGACCTATCTGCTGAATCTGATCGACACGCCCGGCCATGTCGATTTTTCCTACGAGGTCGCCAAATCTCTCCGGGCCTGCGAAGGGGCCCTCCTGCTGGTGGACGCCGCGCAGGGTGTGGAGGCCCAGACCGTCGCCAATCTGTACCAGGCCCGGGAGGTCGGGTTGAAGATTATTCCGGTGATCAACAAGATCGATCTGCCGACCGCGCAGACCGACCAGGTGGAGCAGGAGATGAAATCGACGCTGGAGATTCCGGACCCCGCGGTGCGCGTGAGCGCCAAAGAGGGGATCGGCGTCGACGAGCTGCTGGAGCGGATCGTCCGGGACATCCCTCCGCCGAAAGGCTCGCCGGAGGCGCCCCTCCAGGCGCTGGTGTTCGACTCCTCTTTTGACGCCTACAAAGGAGTGGTGGTCTACCTGCGGCTGTTCAATGGAAAAATCAAATCGAGAGACAAGATCCTGCTGATGCGCCGGAAAGAGGGATACGAGGTGCAGGAGGTGGGTGTTTTCATGCCCCGAGCCCAGAAGCAGGAGGGTCTGGTCTGCGGCGAGGTCGGCTACATCACCTGCAACATCAAAGATCCGCGCCAGATGAAGGCCGGGGAAACGATCACGCACGAGCTGAACCCCGCGGCTGAGCCGCTGCCCGGCTACCGACCCTCCCGTTCTCTCGTTTTTTGCGGCATCTATCCGGTCAACCCCGCGGATTTCGAGCTCCTGCGCGACTGTATCCCGAAGCTGCAGCTTTCCGACGCCTCGGTGGAGGCGCAGATCGAGAACTCCAGTTCCTTCGGCATGGGCTATCGCTGCGGTTTCCTGGGACTGCTGCACATGGAGATCGTCCAGGAACGGCTGGAACGGGAGTTCGGCCTTAACTTGATCGCCACCACGCCGAGCGTCGTCTACCGCGTGGTCCTGACCAACGGAGAAAGCGTCGAGATCGACAACCCGACCAAGCTGCCGAATCCCAGCGTGATCCAGCAGCTCGAAGAGCCGACAATCCGGGCGTTCCTCATCGCTCCCTCCTCGGCGCTGGGTGCGGTGATGCAGTTGGCCACCTCCCGGCGCGGCGTGTACAAATCGACCGAATACCTCAGCAAAGATCGCGCGATGCTGGTGTATGAGATCCCCTTGTCCGAAGTGCTGGTGGATTTCAACGACCGGTTGAAATCCAGCACGAAGGGGTATGGCTCCATGGACTACGAATTAATCGGCTACCGTCCCTCAGATTTGGTCAAGCTGGAGATCCTCTTGAACGGTTCCCCCTGCGATCCATTGGCCTGCATCCTGCCGCGGGAAAAGGCCTATGCCAAGGGTAAGGAGCTGGTGGAAAAGCTCAAAGAGGTGATCCCTCAGCAGATGTACGAGGTGGCTATTCAGGCGGCGATCGGGGCTCGCGTGATCGCCCGTGAGACCGTGCGGGCGATGGGCAAAAACGTGACCGCCAAATGCTACGGCGGGGACATCAGCCGAAAGCGCAAACTGTTGGAAAAACAGAAAGAAGGAAAGAAGAAGATGAAGATGTTCGGCAAGGTGGAGCTGCCGCAGGAAGCGTTCATGGCGATCCTCAAGGTTTCCTGATGGAAGAGCCCAAGCCGCAAAAATCGGCATTCCGGGAGTATGTCGAATCGCTGATCGTCGCCGTTCTGCTGGCCCTGTTCGTTCGAGCGTTTTTCCTGCAGGCGTTCAAAATACCGACCGGGTCGATGCGCCCGACGCTGATCGAAGGAGATCGGATCCTGGTCGATAAAGTCACCTACGGCATCCCGATCCCGCTGACCGATTGGCGCCTTCCGCGGATTCGCGCTCCCCAGCGGGGGGACCTGGTGGTGTTCCGGTCGTTGGACGACCCGCAGAGGGATTTCATCAAGCGCCTGGCGGCCGTCGGCGGCGATACGATCGAAATTCGGGACACCCGTTTGTGGGTGAATGGACGGCCTCTGACGGCGCCGCCCATCTTCCGATCGAATAACTATTACAACCGGGGGGATTACGGCCAGCCCGGCAAGCCGGTCCGGGTGCCGGAAGGCCACTACTTCTTCCTGGGGGATAATTCGGCCAGCTCCAGGGATTCCCGCTATTGGGGTTTCCTGCCGGAAGACCACTTGATCGGCCGGGCGTTCGTGATTTATTGGCCTCCGAAACGGGTCCGGGGGCTGAAGTGAACAGTTGTCACGGTGATCCCGGAAGGATTAAGATAAGAACATCAATCTCTCAAGGAGGAAAAACACCATGAAGAAGGCGATCCTCGTTGGTTTGGTTTTATGGACTCTTGGATGCGCTTCCGCCACGCCGACCCAGAAGGGCGCGGTAGCCGGTTCGGCCATCGGAGCGGGATTGGGTGCCATCATCGGGCATCAGTCCGGCGATACTGCGAAGGGGGCTTTGATCGGCGCCGCCGCGGGCGGGCTGGGAGGGGCGCTGGTCGGTGACGCGATGGCTACGCAGTTCTGCCCGACCTGCGGGCGGGATTACACCGGCGGCCAGACCCATTGTCCGCTGGATGGGACGGCCTTGAGGCGCAAGGGGGCTCCGGCCCAGACGGCGGAACAGCAGGCCGTTCAGGAGGAACTGCCCAAATTCTGCCCGGCTTGCGGACGCACCTATCCGGCCGGCGCCAGCTATTGCGAAGCTGACGGGACCGCTCTGAAGAGCAAGCAAAAGTAATCCGGAAACACGGGTGAGCCTGGCCAACAAGCTTTCCCTGTTTCGGATCCTGCTGGTTCCCGGGTTCGTTCTTTGCCTGCTGTACTACCGGCCCGGGGAATCGGAGGTTTTTCGTTATTGGGCAGCCGTTCTCTTTCTGATCGGCGTGGTAACCGACGCGGTAGACGGCTACGTGGCCCGGGCGGAGCGGCAGGCCACCCGCCTGGGCGCCATCCTGGATCCGGCGGCCGATAAACTGTTTTTGGTGACGGCCTTCCTCTGTTTGAGCCTCATCTCCTCCCTGCCGGAATCTCTGCGTCTCCCTCCCTGGGTGCCGATCCTGGTGCTCAGCCGTGATCTGCTGATTGTCAGCGGATGGCTGTTGGTGGTTCTGGTCACGGGCAACCTTCAGGCTTATCCTTCCCGTTTAGGCAAGGCGACGACACTGCTTCAAATGTCCGCCATCCTGGCCATCCTTCTGGGATGGGGATTCGCGCGGCCGGTTCTCTGGGTCGCGATGGTCTTCACGATTCTTTCCGGGATCGGCTACGTGCGCCTGGGAAATCAGCTCCTCAAGGGCTGATTCCGTTGGCGGTCTCTCCTCCGGTTATCGCTCTGGTCGGCCGGCCGAACGTCGGCAAATCGGCTTTGTTCAACCGTCTGCTGGGTCGGAGAAAATCCCTGGTCGATTCCACGCCCGGCGTGACCCGGGACCGCCTGTACGGCGACATCGATTGGAGAGGGCGGGAGCTCCGGATCGTCGATACCGGCGGCCTTCAGTTTTCCCGCGGCGACCGGATCCAACAGGCGATTGCCGAACAGGTTGCTCACGCCATGAAAGAGGCTTCGCTGGCTCTGCTGGTCTGCGACGGCCGGCAGGGTCTTTTGCCGCTGGACCTGGAAGCGGTTTCCTGGATCCGCCGGTGGGGCAAGCCGGTGCTGGTGGTGGTGAACAAAGTGGATCTCTCTGCCGATCAGCCCGGCGCGCACGAATTCTCCGGACTTGGACTGGGCGAACCGAGCGTCGTGTCGAGTCTGCACGGATTGGGAATCGGAGACCTGCTGGACGCGATTTTGGAACGGCTCAAGATCGCCGGTTTGGAAGCCCCTCTCGAACCGGCCGCGAAAATTCCCGAGGTTCGGGTGGCGATCGTGGGCCGTCCGAACGTGGGGAAATCCTCCCTGATCAACCGCATCCTCAACGAAGAACGCGTGCTGGTTGATTCCGAACCGGGGACCACGCGCGATCCGGTCGAAGTCCTTTTTGTTTATCAGGGTCAGCGCTACTGCCTGATCGACACCGCGGGCATCCGGTCGCAGAAGACGCTGAAAGCGAAAGCCGACTGGCTGGCTCGAATGAAGGCGCTGGAAGTCCTTTCCCGCGCGCAGGTATGCGTCGGGATTCTGGACGCGTCGGTCGGCATCGTGCAGGACGATTTAAAGGTGCTGGATCAGGTGGTTTCCTCGGGCAGGCCCTTGTGTCTGGCGGTCAACAAATGGGACTTGATGCCGCGCTCCGCTGCGCCGTCGTCCATCGCGGCGGTGATCAGCCGCCGCGCTCCGTTTTTGAGGTTCGCGCCGGCCGTGTGTGTTTCCGCCAAGACCGGTTTTCAAGTGCCCAATCTTCTGGAGAAAATCCGGCAGGTGCGTGCCGAGGCGATCCGGCGTCTCAGCGCTGAGGAATGCCAGGACATTTTGGAGAGCGTGGAGCATCATCGGGGAGCGCCGGTCGGCGTGCGTCACGCCCGGTGGTTTCGACTGATGCAGGTCAGCGTCGGCCCGCCCGCCTTTCACCTGCTGGGTCGCGTTCGGCGTGATTTGAAGCCCGCCGACATCGCGTTTATCGAGCGTTTGATACGGACGAAAGCCGGATTCGAAGGAACCCCGATTTACATCCGAATTTTAGGGAGGGCTGGATGAGCGTTTTCATTTTGATTTCAGCGGTTTCGCTTTCCTATCTCCTGGGAGCCCTTCCCACCGGGTGGGTGATGGGCCGGCTGTTTCGCCTCGACATCCGCCAGCACGGCAGCGGAAATGTGGGCGCGACCAATGTTGCCCGTACGCTGGGGAAACTCCCGGGCCTTATCGTGCTCGCGGTGGATACGGCCAAAGGATGGTTTCCGGCCGCCTGGATTTCTTTTCGCGCCGCTCAATGGGGATCCGCGGGGGGAGAAGCCCTTCCGGTCATCCTGGGAGCGGCGACCGTCGCGGGGCATATCTGGAATCCATTCCTTCAGTTCCAAGGGGGGAAGGGTGTCGCCACCGGGCTGGGCGTTTTGCTGGGGTTGGATCCCCGGGTGGCGCTGGGTTCCGCCGGCATCTGGACCGCCGCCGCTTTCTTCACGCGGTTTGTCTCAGTCGCTTC
>CAZKNC010000027.1:0-10765 GCA_964553935.1 uncultured Planctomycetia bacterium
ATACCGGCTGAAGCAGAGAACGGATTTAGCCGGCCAGCTCGGCGGGCTGGCATTTCATCCGCTCGGCCGCCGGCACATCGAGGCCAAGCCCGTCGGCTATTTTGCGGGTGAATAAATCGCCGCCGATTGGAATTTCACGGCTGAACTGAAGCGTTGTCCCGGAAAAAAAGTTCAGGATGGTTCCCCGCGCACCCAGGTGCAGGAGCCCGGCCGGCTTCTCTCCCAAACCCGGCGGGGGGCTGAGCTCCCACGCATTCGCCAGCGCGATCGGTTCCAGGTCCAACACCTGAGGAACGGCTCCGGCAGAAGAGAGGAAATCCAGGTGCGCTTGGACCACGTCCTTCCGAGCCGCCGCAATCAAAACATCCATGCGGCCTCCCGTTTGATCTTTCAAAATGGCCGAATCGATGAAAACCTCGTCCAGTTTGAAAGGGATGTATTTCTCAGCTTCGAAATGCAGGGAGGTCTTCAGCTCCTCGCGCGTCATTTTCGGAACGGTGACCGTTCGAAGGACCGTGCCCGGCCCGCCGACGGCGGAGAAAAGCGGCTTCTTGTCACTGGAAAATTCCCGCAGGATCTTTTGCAAGGCAGGGATCCGAGCCGCGGCATCCGGGGGAAAGACCTCTTGAAGGCATCGCGGAGGATTAGAACCGGCGGATTCTTTCGTGAAAAGGACTGCCTTGACCGAACTGGAACCGACGTCGAGACCGATGCAGGCTGTTTCTTTCCTGAACCATCGGCCGGCTCGTTCAGCCAACAAAACCACACTGAGTTTCTTAACGGAAGTCGCTGCAGGCAAGTTAGATGATTCTACTGCAACGCCGGAGCGAACCCAAGCGCTTTTTGAGCGAAGCGCCTAGGTTCGCTTCCGCGTCATTCCCCTCACCTAATAGGCCACCCCTTGGTCCTCCTGCATTCTCCGAAGGTCCTTAGAGGTCGGAGAACCCAGACCGGGAACCTGCTTTTGAGGAGGCGGAATCGGCTGCACCTTCTCGATCGGAGGCGGCAACCGCCGCAGTTCCTTCTTCGGCGGTTCCTTCAGCTTCTTTTCCAGGATCCGAACCGAATCGGACCCGATGAACAACCGGCCCGACAACAGCTTGCCCTTCAGGATCCCCTGAAGATCCCCCGCCTGAAATCCGGTCTTGGGGGACTCGAAGTGACAGACCAGATCCAGCAAGCCGTCCTGATTGACGTCCTCCGGATGCACCTTGCCGGGCTGAAGACTCTTCTCGTCACCGGTATGGCCGAACGTCAACGAATTCCGATCCACCAGCTTGGGCGCGTTGAAGACCCCGTCGGATAGAATCGCCACCGGAATGTTTCCCTCGGACTCCGGCTGAATGGAGTTCGGGAAGGAACCCGGCTTGATGTCGATGGGAACGCTCAACGCGGTTTCTTTGAGCTTCATCCCATAGGTCAGCAGCAGGACGTCCATCTGCCCCAGGGTGTTGCCTGCCTCCGCGGAACTGCCCGTCTCCCCCGCGACGATCAGACGATCCCCCGACGCGATTACCTGGTGGGGAAGATCCTCTCCGGCGCCTCCATGATAGGTCACGGACCGGATTTCACCGGATCCAGGATCCATCTGCACCAGAAACGCGTCCTTCCCTCCGCCGACCCATCCGGTCGTGGTGCCGACCACAGCCAGCTGGCCCTTGCCGACGGTGATTCCGGTCGCGATCTCATCCTTCACGCCTCCCCATTCCTTGCTCCAGAGGAGATTGCCGTTCTCATCGTACTTGAGAACCAGCAAGTCATGCGTGAAAACCCCATCACTGCCGACCGCTCGGCTGCAGGCCACATAGAGGCAGTGGTCCAGCGCCGCCACGGAAATCCCCGCCCTCGAATCCTGCAGGATCGGCTGGGAAGACTCCTTGAACCAGACCACGTTCCCTGACGGGGACAGCTTCCACAGCCCGGCATGAGGACGGATCGGATTCTTGAGCCCGAGCCAGGATTGAAGCCCCTGCCAATGGGCGTAGCCGGCGACGTAGATGAAACCGTTGTGGGCCACGACTGAATCTCCCTGGCTCCAGGCGTTCCACTCCATCTTTCCCAACACCTTGGTCCAAAGCAGTTTCCCCGACGCGTCGAACTTGGCCGCCACAGCGGTGTTGTCACTGCCGTTGTATTGGCCCCGCCCGGCCGCGTAGAGGTAGGTGACGCCGTTTTCCTCAACGGCCGCCAGGCCGATAAACGTCTCGATCCCCGTGTAGGGGAAGAAGATCGGCTTGGCCACCCAGAGCGCGCCTCCCGGCCCGGAGCCGGTGGCTCCGTTCAGGGGGAATTTCACCAGAACCGCTTTCTGCTCCTTGCCTCCCACGTTGTCGGTCGTCTCAGCCCAGCTGCGCCCCGCGCAGTAGATCCCTTCGTGGGTCACCGCCACGCTGGCGAAACTCTCCTCGTTGCCGCCCACGCTTTTGGCGGCGGGCCAGCGAACCGTCCAGAGCGGTGAAGAACCGGCCGGATCGGAGAAGCAGTA
This sequence comes from uncultured Planctomycetia bacterium, assembly GCA_964553935.1. Taxonomy (GTDB): domain Bacteria; phylum Omnitrophota; class Gorgyraeia; order 1-14-0-20-64-10; family 1-14-0-20-64-10; genus CAZKNC01. Next base: position 2,486 of record CAZKNC010000027.1, read on the forward strand.
CAGCAACGACTTGCCCACGGCGAAGTCGGTGCCGGACAGATACAGCTTCCCATCCGCTGCCGTCAGCCCCATTCCAGTCTGAGCCGCTCCCTGATTCCCGCTGCCCCCCAGAACAATCGCTTTTTGGAGATCCAGCGACTGTTCGTCGGCCCATATCGGGAGCGTACCCGCCACTAGCCAACTGGTTGTTAGTGTGGATATCAAAATCAATTCCTTGAGTTTTTTCACGGTTTTCTCCTTTTAATAAATGACGCCGCCTTCTTTTTGGAGTTGGCGCAGTTCCTCGGCAGAAGGGACCAAAGAACCGTTGGAATGACCCACGCTGGAGCGGCTCGCAGCCAAAGAATGGGAAACGGATGACGCGGGATGCCGCTGCTGGGCGGAGGAAATCGGCTCCGCCGGCATTACACGGCCCAGATCTTCCGGCCGGGGTGCCCAAAGGACCTGCGAACCTGGAGCAAAACTTTTCACGGAAGGATTCTGCGCGGTTCCTTTGAACAGGATCCATGCCGCCAGCAAAATCACCGGAATCAGCAGAACCAGCCACCGTGTATTTTTCATTTGAGGAATCATGATTTCTGCTCCTGCCAAACCAGCGTTTTGTAGTCTCCCGTCGTTGGAAAAGCCGGCGGGGTCATGCCCTTGAGCCGCGGATCGTAATGATAATCCTTCGTGTAGCCGGAGAGTTTCGTCCCGCTGCTGCCGTTAAAGGAGCCGACCGGACCCCGGTTGGCCTGGATGATGCCGCCGTAGACGGTGAGCTTGCCCTTGGGGGGCTTCTGCCACCAATCCTCCACACCGAAGGAGCGGTTGATCGCCATGATGGAGCCGTCGACCTTGAGGTTGTCAGGCGCTTCTCGCGGAATGACCACATTCCCGCCGGCCACGATCCCCAGCAGATCTTTTGATTTGGGGTTGCGCTGCGGATCGTCCGCATAAGTGACCGAATCGACGATCCGGATATCCTTCTCGCAGCCCAAGGTCAGTTGACCCTTCAAGGTTCCTTGAACCGCCAGGGTCCCGCCCTCCACATAGAGGACTCCATTGGCGGGGAGGGACACCTCCTGATTGACCCACCGCTTCTGCGCGTTGGTCACCTGCATCTTGCCGCTGGGCAGCAGCGTGACGGAGCTGTTGCCGTTGAGAACCAGGCCTCCGCTCTTCGCCGTGTCAACAATGGAGGAGGGAAAGCTGGTCGGATACTTCTTGGCCGGAACTCCCAGTTTCGGCGGTTCCTTGAAGATCGGATTGGTCACGGCCGAGCCGCCCCAATAGTTGATCGTCCGGGCCGTGCTGCTGACCGGCCCTTCGAAGACCGGCTGTCCGAACATGGAGAACTGCCCGTTGGTGTGCGTGGGGCCCTCAATGCGGTCTCCGGTAATAAAATAGACCTGCAGGCCGTTGGGCCAGGAACGCTCGTCGTTGGTGAAATACGCATACTGCGCGAAGCTTTCCGTCTGGACCACCATGAGGTTCCGCCGCAAAGCCAAAGGAGCCGCCACGGCCCCGCTGACTCCCCATCCTTCCAGCGTGAAACGCTTGATCGCGGAGGTCGGGTTGTTGTCATCCGGATCCACGGTCACCAGGTATGAACCCTGGCCCAGAGTTTGGTAGCCGCCGAAAAGAACACGGCGGTCCACCCACTGAGGCGGCACCAGCTGACCTCGAAGCCATCCCAGTCCCTGATCGATGCCGGATTCCGAAAGATAGAATGCCTCCAAGTTCCCCTGACTGCGGTCGGTAAAACGATGATCCTGAAAACTCATTTCCACAAACGCGCCCGCCAGGATGCTCACCGTCGTCAGTCCCAGTAACGCCAGCAGAAGAACCGCGCCTCGCGCTCCATTCCTTTTCATGATCCACCTCCCAACGGCTGAACTTCCGCATCGGGTTCGACGTGAACGATTCCCTCGGAGCAGCGGAACCTCTCCAGCCACTCCCGGAGATCCGCGCCTTCGGGCAGCTCCACCACCGCCGCCCGCTGAGGAGTGATCTCCTCTTTCAGCACCGCCCCCAGCGATTCCACCAGCCGGCGTCTCCGATCGCTGAGAAGGCCTTCCTGAAACTGCACCAGGATGTTCATGGGTTCGGATTGATTTCGTACCGGTTGTCGAAATCCGGAACCGAAATGAACGGCCGCAGTTCTGCGTTGTTCGCGGGGTAGCGGCCGTACACCTGACGGAAGGCCTGTGCGGCCTTATAGATGGAGGTCAATTCGGCCTGCATCCGGACATCCTCGGCGTTCTCCCGATGGCGCACGACCCCCACGGTGGCGACTGTCCCTACCAGCGCAACGATCCCGGAAACCACCATCAGTTCCGGCAGAGAGAACCCTCGCGCATTCATTCTTTCACCACCTCGCCGGCCGGCGTCACGACGTAGTTCCCGCTGTGTCCTCTGCCCCGAACCAGCCACGGCGGCCAAACCCAAGATCTCGATTGGCTCATCCGTTCGCTGGTCGAAAAAAATCAAGCCGAGCGGATTTTTCTGGCGGGTTATTCCTTGGGCGGGAATCAAATGTTGAAATGGCTTGCAGGAATTGGGGAGGGCGTGCCGCAGGTGGAAAAAGCCGCGGCCGTTTCCGTCCCGTACAATCTGGCCCGGGCCGCCCACAACTTGGACCGGGGCTTCAACCGCCAGGTCTACACGCGGTTCATGCTCACCGGATTAAAATACCGCGCCCTCGAGCTTGAAAAGCGTTTTCCGGGAATTGTTGACGCAGAAAAAGTGAGACGTGCGGCCACGTTCGAAATTTATGACCGCGAGGTGACCGCGCGGTTGAACGGCTTTCAAGATGAGGAAGATTACTGGCAGCGGGCGAGCTGTGTTTCTGATTTGGAAAAAATCAGAAAACCCGTCCTTTTGATCCACGCGGAGAATGACCCCTTCCTGCCCGCAGCTGATTTGCCGCTTAAAGAAATCAAAAGCTCGCCTTTTCTTGAACTCCTCCTCACACGCGAAGGCGGCCACCTGGGATTTGTTTCAGGGAAAGTTCCCTTCCGGCGTGAGCCCTGGCTTGAGCTGACTATCCTCGACTATTTAGCTTCTTAACCGTTTCCCCTGTCTCTTGGGTACCCGGTGTCATTCGCCGATATCTTTTACATGAATGAAAAAGGCTTCACGCTCTTCGAAGGCCTCTTGGCGGCCGTGCTTTTTGTCTTGGGTTTTTTGGCGCTCAGCCAGGCGATCACCGTGGGCCTGGTTTCGGGCTCGGATAACGAAAGCCGGCTTGTCGCCCTCCAGCTGGCGCAGGAAAAAATGGAAGAGGTTCGCGCCAAGACTTACGCTTCCGTGGCCAGCGAGGCCCGTGCCGCCGTGAGCGGTTTCTCGACCTATGAAAGAGAAGCCGCCGTGACCACTCCCCAAACCAACCTCAAGCAAGTCTCGGTTAAAGTCTATTGGTTTCATAAAGACGATGAATTGAGCGAAGAGCTCGTGACCTATGTTTCGAATTAATCGCCGCGGTCTCACCCTGCTTGAAATGATGATGGCGTTGGCACTCGTATCGTCGCTTTTGGTCGGAATGTGGGTGGTCTTTCAGGCGGGCTACGGCATTTTTCATGATCAGCTTTCGCGGACAGGAATCAAAGGCGAGGCGGCGCGGGCCTTTCATCACCTCGCAGCCGAACTACGCCAGGCTACTTCGCTGACGAGTGCGGCACAAACAAATTTGACTTTAACGCTCGACACCGACGGCAACGGCGCGGATGAAAGTATTCAATACACCTGGTCCGGCACCTCAGGCGCCGCGTTCAACCGCACGGCCGATGTTACCACCGCCTTGGTCAAGACGGTGAATAGCCTGAGTTTTTCCTATTATGATTCCAGCAACAGCCTCCTGGCCTTTCCGGTCACCGTGTCTCAGGTGAAAACCGTGGCGATTGATCTGACCGCGGCGCAGGGCGATGAAACGTTCGAGCTGCGTTCGCAAGTCAAGCTGAGGAATCTCTAAGATGAAACGCGAAGGCGGGTTCATCCTTCTTTTAACTCTGTTTGTGATGTCTCTTTTGACCGTCCTCGTGGGCAGTTTGCTCTATTTCACGATCTACGAAGGAAGGGACCGCGGCGGTCAAGCCGAAGATCTCAAAATGATGTATTTGGCGGAGGCGGGGGCGGAGCGGGCCTTGAGCGAAATCCGCAATGACTACACAACCACCACGCAAACCGGAATCGCCGAAATCCGAGGTGAAGACACGTCGGCTTCGTCAAGCGTGAACAATGACGATCGGATCAGGTATGAAGAAGACGGTGCCGCTACGATCAACAACAACACCGACACCGCACTTTTGACAGATTTTGACAAGAACTATACGAATACGCGAATCACCAAAGTGGAACTCGGCGTGCTTGCGCACCGTGAGAGTGGAGGAACGGGCGCCACGATCGAAGTGGCCTACGCGACAGACGGTATTTTTCCGAACGGTAACACCAAACTCACCCAGGCGCTCACCACCACGCCTACCTATGATTATCAGAATGTGACGGCCGACCGCACCTGGGACTGGGCGACGATCATGAATTCAAATTTCACGCTGCGTGCGGTGCGCACGGCGGGCAATGGTGATATTCATCTGGACTGTCTCTTTGTAAGGATGACCTACGAGATCGACACCGCCGCCGAGGCGTGGGCCACGGGAACCTATCAAAGCTACCCTTTGAGCCTGGGCGCGGGGAGCGTGCAATCGGTTTCGATTGCCGACGAACAGGCGAAAGTTCATTTGAATACGGCTTCTCAGGCGCTCTTGCGCTATTTAATGGTTGAAAACGGAGTGGCCGATGCCACGGCCGATACCGTGGCAACGAACATTGTCAATTACCGCGCCACGAATAAGTTCGACACCGTCGAAGAACTCCAGCAGGTGACGGGGGTGACGAGCACCATTTATGCGGCGATCGATCAAGATGTCACGGTTTATTCCTACATTAATACGTACGCCGTGGACCCAACCGGGGCCCGGGCGCCTGTGAACATCAATACCGCCTCGCGGGCCGTGCTCGAAGCCATTTTCGATCCGCTTACTTTTGACAATGCCTCGGATATTACCGATTTGGCGGACGATATCATCGCCCAGCGGACCGCCGCGCCTTTTACCTGCTTTTATGCTTCGGATACTTCCGTCACCACGGATTTTTTTGATTTCGTCCGCTCGCTTTCCTATTTAAGCAACGCCGAAGACGACCGCGTGCTGGGAAATGCCGATGCCTCGGACCTCGTTCCCCGGGAAGGCGGAAATGCCGAAGATGCACTTACCACCGAATTCTCGTATGATTCGGGCGTCTTCAAAATTCAATCAACGAGCCGTGTGAACAACCGCGATTACCAGATTCAAACCGTGGTGGATCAGCTCGGGAACAAAACATTTACCACTTTTTCCGGTGACACCACGAGCACCGGCTACCGGCGCGAGAATTTTCAATAGCGTACCGGGTACCCGTCTTAAGGGTTTTCCCTACATTAAAATTAGCAGCAACTCTGACATTCTTTTTCGTGTCCGCCCCCTAAGATTTAGCCGTTCTGTCCGACGCATTTCTCATTCCAATAAAAGGAGACCTTTCATGAAGGAGACAGCCGGATTGCTTGAGTCCCCCGTTTCCCCCGCGACCACCAACGGAGAAGAAAAAAAACAGCCCCCTTCCCCCAAAAGAAAATTAAACGGGCGTCGTCCCGAAGAACCCCCAAGCCCATCTTCATTCGTACCCACGCATTTTTCTAAAAACGAATTAAAGCAACTCCTTCATGTCATGAAGGCGGTGCGCCAGGGAGATTTCTCGGTCCGTTGTACCCCGACCGACGGAATCGTTGGTGAAATCGGTGAAGTCATGAATGACCTCATCGAAATGAACGAGGGGATTGCCAACGAATTTACTCATATCGCCAAGGTTGTCGGACAAGAAGGAAAAATGACCGAGCGTGCCTCGATCGGAAGAGTGAAGGGCGCGTGGGGAACGATCATTGAATCGGTCAACTCTCTGATCGGTGACCTGGTGCAGCCCACCAACGAAGTGGCGCGAGTGATCACGTCGGTGGCGAAGGGCGACCTGTCCCAAAAGATTTCTCTCGATATCGATGGCCGGTCGCTCAAGGGCGAGTTCTTCCGCATCGGCACGACCGTCAATTCCATGGTCGATCAATTGAACTCCTTCGCCGCGGAAGTGACCCGTGTCGCGAAAGAAGTGGGAACCGAAGGAAAACTCGGCGGCCAGGCCGATGTCAAAGGCGTTTCCGGTGTGTGGAAGGACCTGACCGACAACGTGAACGGCCTTAATCTTAGAGAAGAGATCAACACCTACCTTCCGCAAATCAAGGGAGGGGAAGAGCAAATTCCGGAGTTGATCACGCATTGGTGGGATCAAATGATGACGCTTTACGGTTCGGGGACGTATTAAGTTTGACGCCCGCTTGAAGCTCGGTGTATCCTTACGCCGTAAAAAGGCAAACCCATGTGGACTAAAGAGCTTCTGCAGGATACGGTGCGGTCGCGGGTTTCTGAATACCTCCTGATCGTTGTTTCCAACCGCCAGCCCTTCCTCCATCAAATGAAATCAGGGAAAATCGTCTGCCAGCGCCAGCCCGGCGGTTTGGTGACGGCCTTAAATCCCGTCATGCAGGCCGTTCACGGCACCTGGATCGCCGCGGGAAGCAGTGCGTACGACCGCGTGGTCTTAAACCCGGAAGGAAAGGTGATGCTTCCGCCGGAAGACCCCAGTTATGCCCTCCGCCGGATTTTTTTATCCAAAGAAGACGCAGACGGCTATTATTACGGTTTCTCTAACGAAGGATTGTGGCCCCTTTCTCACATCGCTTACACGCGGCCTTATTTTTCGGCCTCGGATTGGCAGGCCTACCAGCAAGTGAACCGCACCTTTGCGGACACGATCTTGGAAGAGGTGGGCAACCGTAAGGCCTTTATTTGGGTGCACGATTTTCATCTCACCCTGGTGGGCAAGTACCTCAAAGAAGCCGAGCGGCCCAATCTGATCACTTCCTTTTTTTGGCACATCCCTTGGCCGAACCCGGAGGTCTTCAGCATCTGCCCGCAAAAAAAAGAAATTCTCGAAGGGCTTTTGTCCTATGACCTGCTCGGGTTTCAGATCCGCTATCACTGCGATAATTTTTTGGGGGCCGTGGACCGCGAACTTGAAGCGCGGATCGACCGCGAGAAAGATTCGGTGACCTACCAAAATCGAGAAACTTTGGTGAGGGCATTTCCTATCTCGGTTGATTTTCAGTCGATTGCCTCGGAAGCGGTTTCCGCCGAGGTGACGCAGGCGGCCGAGCGGCTAACCGATGATTATTCGCTCGCGGATAAAAAAGTGATCGTCGGCGTTGACCGGATCGATTACACGAAGGGGATTCCCGACAAATTCCGTGCCTTTGACCGTTTCCTCGAAAAATACCCGCAGTACCGGGAAAAAGTCGTGTTGTTCGAACTCGGCCAGGTCAGCCGGATTCACATTCAAAGGTATAAAGATCTAAACGACGAACTCAACGCGTTGGTCGAAGAAATCAATTGGAAACACTCGCGGAACCAGTGGCTGCCGATCGTCCTCACAAGGACCTATTTCAATTACCGGGAAATTTTGGCACTCTACCGTATCGCCGATGCCTGTTTCGTCAATTCACTTCATGACGGATTGAACCTCGTGGCCAAGGAATTCGTCTCGGCCCGCTCGGACGAGAAGGGCGCCCTTCTTCTTTCTCAATTTACCGGCGCGGCCCGGGAACTGCCCGACGCCGTGCTTGTCAATCCGTACGATCCCGATGCCACGGCCGATGCGATTTATCAGGCCTTGGAGATGCCTGCGGAAGAACAGGAAAAGCGGATGCATAAGATGAGGGAGGTGCTCGCGACCAACAACATTTACCGCTGGGCGGGAAAAATTTTGGCACAGCTTTTGAAATTCGAGTTTCAGGAAGTTTAGGTGAAACACCTGTTGGCCTCGTGGGAGGAGATTGAGCGCCGATTCCGCGGGAACGCGGTGATGCTCTTTTTAGATTACGACGGGACGTTGACGCCGATTGTCAAAGACCCGAAGGAAGCCAAACTTTCAAAAACGGCGAAGGCGATACTCAAAAAACTTTCATCGCGCCGCCATATCCCCATTGCGGTGGTGAGCGGGCGGGCGCTCGGGGAAGTCAAGAAGATGATTGGAATTCCGGGATTGATTTATGTGGGGAATCACGGCTTGGAGATGGAAGCGCCTTCCCTCAGGCTGGTCCATCCCCAGGCGGAAGTCGCGCAGGCGTCGATCCACAAGCTGGCGAAGAAGCTCAAAGAG
>CAZKNC010000028.1:0-10618 GCA_964553935.1 uncultured Planctomycetia bacterium
GGGAATCAGCTGCCGGTTCTCTCGGGAGTCTTTGACGGTCTTATCCGTTTGGATGTTTTGGAGCATCTCGAAGACGAACTTTCCGCGCTTCGGGACTGTCACCGCATCTTGAAACCCGGAGGATGGTTTTTGTTGTCCGTTCCGGCGTTTCAGTGGCTGTGGGGCCCCCATGACGAGCTTTACGGACACAAGCGCCGTTATACGGTGTCTGAGCTGCGCCAAAAAATAGAGGGGGCCGGCTTCTCTGTTAACTTCATTACCTATATTCAATGGATCTTCACGTTCCCTATGTTTGTTTTGCGTCGCTTGAAGCGGTGTCTTCCTCAGAGGTATCGCAAGCGTGATTTTGTCAAAATCCCAGGCTGGATGAACCGTGTTCTGACCCGCGTGATTACTTTGGAATCCTACTGGCTAAAGCGGCGTCCTCTGCCTTGGGGTCCAACCATCCTGTGTATTGCCAGCATTCAGCGGAGAAGGTAAAAGAAACCATGAAGTTTCGCTTTGAAGAATCCGCCGGATTCTATGGTCTCCTGGCGTTCGCGACTACTCTTGCTCTTGTCGCGCTTGCGAAAATTCCTTTTTCGCAACCTTTCGGGGTCGCTTTAGACTTCGCTCAAAAGATCATTCGCGGAGAATCGGTAGCGGATAATACACTGGCTATCGGCTATCCACTCTTTCTCGCCCTCGCTCTCAAGCTCGGAGGGCTGAAGACCATTTTTGTAGGGCAAGCTTTGCTTTACTTGGGTACCGTTCTTTTAGCCTATTGGATTTTAAGATTTTTAGCGGTGGGAAGAACCCTCCGCCTTGTAGCTGCGGCTGTTATCGCTGCTCATCCTTATCTTCTTTTAGACATCAAGAGAATCGTTTCCAACAATTTGTCTGTCTTCCTGACCTCAGCAGCCGTTGCTTATCTTGTCCGATATAAGAAGCACCCCTTGAGGCCTTTCACCGCTCTCTTGTGGGGAGCCCTGTTCGGCCTGATGATTCTGGATAGGCCCAATATGATCTTCCTTTCCCCGCTTCTTTTGGCTGCTCCATTCCTCTACAAAAAACCGCTGCTGAAAACTATTCCTTCTGTCGCCGTTCTGTTTGCGGCAACGGTATCCACAATCTCTTTAACAAATCTAGTTTTTCGAGAAAAAGCGTTCGTTGTCGATCCCTATTACGGAATATATCATTTTTATTCCGGCGCCAATCCATACAGCTACAAGTACCTTCTCCGTGAATATGCGGCCGACCCTTCCATCGTGGAGGCTTCGGCTGCCGCCGGAGTACCGTACATCCTGTATGGAAAACGCGATCCCCAAGTCCTGAAGGTTTATTGGGACTTGGGAACGAAGTACGTTTTTGAACATCCGTTCCGATACCTGTTCCTGCTCGTGCCGCTTAAAGTGGCCACCATGCTGCGGCCTGATTACCGGCGGATAACCCGCTCTGAGCTTGCGCCTCCTGTTGTTATGTTCGTTATTCAAAATCTTTTGGCAATGCCGGCAATTCTATGGCTGATAACGCGTTGGCGCCTACGAAAAAACCTGGGGTTTCTGGTGGGACCGATGGCCGGTCCGTTCGCTATCCTATGGATCATCCCCTTTGCCTTCACACATACCGAGTTGCGCCTTCGCACCCCTTTGGACATCGTCCTGATCATCGATACCACATTTTGCTGGTGGAGCTATCGTACGGCCAAGAAGCACGCTCCCCGGGGGTAACGAGTGCGGATCCTGCTCATTACAGGAAAGTTTCCGCCCACCCCCTGCGGCATCGGCGATCATTCCCGCCGCTTGGCGATGGAATTGGCTGCCCGAGATTATCAAGTTTTCATCTTCACCTCCGCAACAAGGGACAAGCCGATCTCCTATCGGGAAGATGCTCTATTCGTCTATCGCGAGGCCACTAGGTGGGATTCGGCCGACTACCAAAGAATGCTCGGCCACATCTGCCAGGACCAGATTGGGCTGATCCACCTTCAATACCACCCCAATTCCTATCCCAACCTGAGCGCCTTCTTCCGGCTTCTCCGAAGCAATCCGGCCGCTCAGAAACTGAAGATCGTAGTGACCCTTCATGAACTGACCGGACTGGGTTCCTTATTCGCGCTTGTTCGTCTTCTTCAACTTCTGCCGTTGCTGTTCCGCGCTGATGCCCTCATCCTAACCAACAACCGCGATAAGCGCCGCTTAAGCCGCATTCCATTTTTGAGAAATAAACTCTGGCTGATCCCTTTAGCCCCATCCTTCGATGTAGAGCCGCTCCCCTCCGTCGAGCGAGAGCGGCTGCGCGCGCAGTGGGGAATCGGAACAAACGAGATTCTGCTGGTCCGGTTTGGGTTCGTACACAATATCCAGGTGAGCCTTATCCCGGATTTGATCGCCGCGCTCAGTCATTTGCTCGCGAAGGGACATTCGGTTAAGCTGCTTTTTGCCGGAGCGGACACCGCAGCCGATCGCACCGAGATCGATTCGTTGGCGCGCTATTTTGGGGTCGAAAACAGCATTTTGTACACGGGATACCGGTCTCCGAAAGAGATCTCTCATCTCCTCCAAATCGCGGACATCGCCGTGCAGTTGTACCCCGAGGGCGTGTGCGAAAGGCGCTCCTCCCTTCAAGCAGTCTTAGCGCATGCGCTCCCACTGATTAGTACGAAACGGGGGATTCCTCCGCCTTTTTTTGTCCAGGGTCGGAATGTCCTGCTTGTTCCGGCAAACAACCCGGTTTTACTGGCAGAAGCAGTTACCAGGTTGATCCGCGACCCCGTGCTCCGGAGACTGATGAGCGCGGGAACTGCTGAGGTGGGCGATAGATTCGGCTGGACAACAACGACCGAAGCCACCGAACAGCTTTACCAAACCTTGCTGACTACTCCATGAAAATCGTCATGGCGATGAACACCCTCAATACGCGGACGGGAGGGCCGGCACGCCATATGCGCTATATGCAGGAGGAGCTGGCCCGCCAGAATCACCAAATCGACCTTCTCTTCGCCGAAGACATCCCTGACCCGCTCCGTTCCCTCGGGCTGACAAGCTTAACTTTCCCGGTATTGCTGCTGCTCCTCCTGTGGCGGCATGGACGGGACCGCGGGCGGTGCGATCTGGTGAACATTCATACGCTGGAAGGAGCAGTCTATGTTTGGCTGCGAAGGTTTTTGAGACGGCTACCGCCTTGCGTCATTATCTCTCACGGAAGCGACGAACTCCGTTGGCAGCTGGAGCTTGAGGAAGAACGCCTGGGTTACAAGCCGCTGAGCTGGAAAACAAAGTGGCTTTATTACAATTTGATTATCCGGCAAGCCCGCTACGCCACTCGCTATGCCGACCATGTCATTACGATGTCCAGCGCGGAAAAAGAATTCTACATTGAACGATACCGGATGTCCCCGGAGAAAATCTCCGTGATTCCTAATGGGGTAGCACTGGAATTTTTCCTTCCTCCACGCGACTACAACCGCCCGCCTCATCGGATTCTCTATTTAGGCGGATGGGAATGGCGCAAGGGGATCCGCTACCTGGTGGAAGCGTTTTCTTCCATCGTCCGTCGTCTCCCCGACGTCCGCCTCTCTGCCGTGGGAACGGGCGACGCGGCGGTCCTTGATGCCTTTCCATTGGAAATTCGCGGCCGCGTCGATGTGGTCCCTAAAGTTTCAGCGGAGGGAGTACCGGCTGTCTATGCCGCTCATGATCTCTTTATTCTTCCAACCTTGTTCGAGAGCATTCCACTGGTCATTCCGGAAGCCATGGCCGCCGGCTTGCCGATCGTCACCACCCGGGTTTGCGGCATCCCCGACATTTTGGAACACCAAAAAGAAGCGTTGTTGGTTCCTCCGCGAGATTCCGGCGCTCTAGCCGATGCCGTTCTCCGCTTAATCCGAGAAGCCCCACTCAGGGAAAAGCTTGGACGCGCAGCGCAGCAACGGGCACACAGTATCACCTGGGATCACATCGCGGAACAAACCTTGGAAGCTTATCGGCGTCTTTTGTCGGAGAATGCCCGTGCGAGTCGTTCTCTTTAAAGCCTTTCCAGATCCTTATCGCCTCAGCATGGAGCGATACGCCTCCAGCCTAGCCGATTCCGTCAAGCCATTGCTTCAACCGTTGGAATCGATCGTCTCCTACCTGCCGCCGGTCAAGCTTTCCCCACGCTGGGCGCGATACCTGTCCCAATATGGGGTTTACCCCCTTTCGGGCCGGTTTCACCAGGGGGAGGTCAATCACATCGCGGATCATGCCTATAGCCATCTGACGTGGACTCTGGACCCGCGCCGAACCGTGGTCACCGTTCACGACATGATCGCGCTGAAAACCCAGCGTGGACTCGCCCAATGGTACAACCTGAGCGGAATCCGCCGCGCGGCGCACGTGATCTGCGTCTCGGAAGCGACTCGGCGCGAATTCCTCCGGTTGAGCGGTTATCCTCCGGAACAGACCCACGTCATTCATGAAGGGGTAGGGGAGGAATTCTTCGCCCGGCCGGAGGGTGATCCGTTTGAACTGCTTGGAATTCCGAGGGCCCGCTACATTCTTCACATTGGCCATGTCTTCCCCTACAAGAACATCCCTGGACTTCTACGCGTTTTTTCGCAGTTGGCTGGCGATAAGAGTGCTGATCTGTTCCTCTTACGCGTCGGCGGACCGTTCACGCGGGAACAACAGCGTTTGGCCCAACAGTTGGGGATCGATGCTCGAATTCGGCATAGGGGCTATGTGCAGTCAGAGCAGCTGCCTCTGCTCTATCGGTGCGCGGAATTGCTGCTGTTCCCCTCTTTAGACGAGGGCTTTGGATTTCCCCTCCTGGAAGCGATGGCCTCGGGGTTGCCCGTGGTGGCCTCAAACCGGGGTTCTCTTCCCGAACTAGCGGAAGAGGCCGCCCTACTTGTCAACCCGGAGGATGAGCCAGCACTGGCCCGGCGTGTACGGGATTTGCTGAAAAATCCGCCTCTCCAGGCACGGCTGCGTGAAGCGGGGATCTCGAGAGCAAGGCAATTCACCTGGGAGAGAACCGCGCAGCGTACACTGGAAATTTATCGGGAGGTCTACAAAACCTCTGTGGAGAAACGGTGATTCGCCAGCTTTGGAGATGGCTCCGGTATAGCTACTACATTTTATCGGTGCCTATCAGTATTTTCTTCATTCTGAATTCATACCGCATTCATCCAGCGTATCGGATGAACTGGCTCCGGAAATTCTCGCTCGGTTTGAGGATGTTTTGGAACAGCCTTCTTATCCCAACAGCCAGCAGTTATAAGGCTCATCTAGCGATGGCCTTAAAAATCCTGGAGACCCCGCCAGAGATCCCGGGAGTCATCGTGGAGTGCGGCTGTTGGAGGGGGGGCTCCTCTGCAAATCTTTCCCTGATTTGCCGCGCCGTGAACCGTAAGCTGATTATTTTTGACTCCTTCCAGGGACTGCCTCAGCCCGACCCTAAAGACCGGGAAGCACCAAATTATCAAAAGGGGAATTTTTGCGGGACCTTGACGGAAGTGCGCCACCACATCGAACATTTCGGCGCGATAGAGTGCTGCGAATTCGCGGAAGGTTGGTTTGATCAAACCCTGCCGAACTTTCAGCAAACCGTTCTGCTCGCCTGGCTGGACGTCGATCTCGAAAAAAGTCTCGAGATTTGCGTCCGTTATTTATGGCCTCAGATGGTCGCCGGCGGCTATCTCTTTATGGACGAATGCGTGAACCTCAATTTATGCGCCCTTTTCTGGTCGGAGCGTTGGTGGTCCAGCCGTTTCGGACATCCGCCTCCCGGGCTGATCGGAGCCGGCACTGGACTAGCACTGGGAGATTACTACATTGGGCCCCTCGATGAACGAGAAGCCCATCCGCTTCAGCATCCGGGAACCGGGGCCTGGACAAGAAAAGGATGGAATGCTTATTGGCTCACCGATTTCACCCGTCTATGAAACCTGCCCCCCAGGGCATTTTGGTGATCCAATGCATGGGATTGGGCGACCTTCTATTTTCCATTCCGGTCCTGCGCGTCCTCAATCGAACTTTCCCGGACGATCCCATCACGTTTGTCACGAATCATCCGAACGCCAGCTTGCTTTCCCTGGTACCCGAAGTGGAGAAAACGCTTTTCTATCGGAGCAAGAACCCTCTGGAACTGGCCCGATTGGTAGCACAAATCCGCGCGAGCCAGTGCCGAATGGCCATCGTGCTCAATCCCATTTTTCGAGGCGCCGTTCTAGCCCGATTGGCCGGAATTCCTATGCGCGTCGGATACCTCCACGATTACGAGCGGAAACAGTCTCTGCATGGAATGGAGTGGCTGCTCCTCACCCATGCTTTTACTCCGACCGCCCAAAAAATGCACGAGGTCGACCGCTATCTGGATCTTTTAGCGCAGATGGGTTGGCCCGCCCGTGAGGACGAGCGGGTCCCTCAATTGCTCTGTTCGAAAAGCAGGGGCCAGCTCAAAGGGCATCGGGTTGTGATTCACCCGGGCGCCGGGTGGGTGATGCGCCGCTGGCCCGAAGAGCGTTTTGCTCAGCTGGCCGACTGGCTGGTGAAAAACTGCGGCGCTCAGGTTTCTCTCGTGGGGGGAGAGGAAGAACAGCCGCTCGCCGAACGAATCCACGGCCGAATGACCGCTCCGGCCGAGAATATGGCCGGAGCGCTGGCCTTGCCGCAGCTGGCCGAGTATTTGGCCGAATCCGCGCTTTTTATCGGCAATGATACCGGCACTCTCCATCTGGCTGCCGCCGTAGGGGTCCCCACGGTGGGACTCTTTGGCCCGGGCGATCCCGAAAAGGTCCGCCCCCTTTCTTCTCGATCCCGCATCCTTCACCATCCCGTGCCGTGGGGGCCTTGTCGAGTTCAATACACCCGGCGGTGCGAAAACAATTTATGCATGCAGGACATTCGCCTGGAGGAGGTCCAGGAGGCCGCCGCGGAGCTTTTGGGTGTTCGCGGTTCGACAAGCTCACCGCGAACGGACACCCTTTTCACTCCCCCTAAGCCTGCCGAAGGGCGCCAGCCAAAGAAGATCCTTTATCTGCAATCCACCTCGGAAATCAGCGGGACCGACATCACGCTGCTGCGCACCGTGGAGATTCTCGATCGGGCCCGTTGGGAACCCCACATTGTTCTCCATCGGGAAGGACCGTTCGCCGAAGAGTACCGGAAAGCCGGGTGCCGGGTGCATCTCGTCCCCTCCATGCGCCAGCTGACTTTCCACCGGGGAGTCGGGCATTTCCTCCGCTGCATCGGGGGATATCCTTTCGCAGTGGCTCACATCGCATCCCTGATCCGCCGCGAAAAGATCCATCTCGTGCACACCAACACCGTCCACAACCCGTACGGTTTTCTAGCGGCCCTCCTCAGCCGGAGGCCTCATCTTTGGCATATTCGTGAATTGGTGGTTCAATCTTCGTTCTTTCGGACCATCGAACAATGGGCGGTGAACCGATTCTCGACTCGGTTTATTGTCATGGACAACGCCATCGCTGAAATGTTCCTGAAACCCGGCGGAGGATTGCCGGCCAAGATCGCGAAGCTGTACGATGGCGTCGATGTAGAACAGTTTCATCCCCAAATCTCCGGTTCCCGAATCCGCAGAGAACTCGGGATTTCCGAGACGACCCCGCTGGTGGGCATGGTCGGTCGATTGGACCCGGCCAAAGGCCCGGAACTGTTCTTGGAAGCCGCGGCCCGAATCCATGCGAAAGTTCCTTCCAGCCGGTTCCTCGTGTGCGGGGGGGAAATCTTCGGTCATGCCGGATATGAAGCCGCCCTGCGCCGGAAAGCCGCCGTGCTGGGAATTGAACAGGTGGTTTTCTTTACCGGTTGGACCTATCGCTACCGGGATATCCCCGAGGTCTATGGCGCCTTGGACCTCTCCCTCCAGTGCCCGGTCTATCCGGAACCCTATGGGCTGGCTCACGTGGAAGCGATGGCCAGCGGAGTTCCCGTCGTGGCATTTGCTCAAGGGGGACCGACGGAGCTTTGCGTGAACGGAGAAACCGCCCTGCTGGTTCCACCGGGAGATGCGGCCGCGGCGGCCGAAGCTGTGGCAAACTTACTGAAGGATCCGGAGAAGGCCCGCACCCTGGGGGAAGCCGGGCGGAAACGGGCGGAAACCTATTTCGACCGCCGTCGCTGCGTTCGGGATCTGGAAATTTTATACGAATCCGTTCTGGAGGAACCCTCTTCATGCTGAACAACCGCCAGGCCATTGCGAACGCCGCCGCCCAGAAGATCCGCTCCCACCGCGAAGCCCTTTCCGCCCAATGGAAAGCAACGGCTCCTATTCGGCACTTCCTGGTGGATGATCTGCTTCCGGCCGAAGAGGTCCGTTCCCTGGCTCGGCAGTTCCCGGACCCCGCCACGCTGATGCTGCGATCCTCCCTTCGAGAACATAAACGAGTCGGCATTGACGTGAAGCGTTACGCGCCGATCATCGGGGAATACCTCTTCGCCTTCCAGGAACCGGCGGTAGTGCAGGCGGTGGAAGCTGTCACCGGGCTGGCGGGACTGGAAGCGGACCCGACGCTGTACGCCTCCGGCATTTCTGTGATGGGCAAAGGGGATTTCCTGGAGCCCCACCTGGATAACTCTCACGACGGCGACGGCCGGCGCTATCGAGCGCTCAATATCCTGTTTTATGTTTCTCCCGACTGGCGAGAGGAAAACGGCGGGAACCTGGAGCTGTGGGATCCCGCGGTCCGCCGCGCTCAAACCTTGGTTTCAAAATTCAATCGCCTGGTCGTCATGGAAACTCACCAGACGAACTGGCATTCCGTGAACCGCGTCCAGGCGGATCAGCCTCGATGCTGTGTTTCCAATTACTATTTCAGTATCGCTTCCCCTCTCGGAAGGGATTACCGCCAAGTCACGACCTTCCAGGGCCGGCCCGAGGAACCGCTCAAACGGCTTCTGCTTGCCCTGGACTCCGGCTTCCGGAACGCGCTGGGCCGGATCGTCCCGGCGCGGCTGCGCAAGAGCAAGCATCGCCTGCCAACGTAAATGCGCTTGTCCATCCTGATCGTGAATTACAACGCCGCCGCCGTTCTGGAGCGGTGCCTGAATTCCATCCGCGCGCATCTGGCCAGCATTCCGCATGAGGTGTGCGTCGTCGATAACGCCTCCTCGGACGGAAGCCCGGAGATCCTGCGCCGCCGCTTTCCCGAAACCAAGCTCCTCGTCAACCCGGCCAATCGGGGATTCGCCGCGGCCCTGAACCAGGGGCTTCGATCGACCACCGGAACGTACGTTCTCTGGCTGAACCCCGACACCGAACTGCTGGATAACGGACTGGTCACACTGCTGGACTATTTTGAAAGTCATCCGAACATCGGCATTTTAGGACCTCAGATGGTGAACCCGGATGGGGCGCGCCAGCTCTCTGTCCGCTCTTTTCCGTCGTACCGGACGGCGTTCTTCCACAGGTACGCGCTCTTGACCCGGCTGTTTCCGGAGAATCGATACAGCCGTCAGTATCTTCACTCCGACTGGAGCTCCGACGCGGTCCAAGCGGTGGATTGGATTTCCGGGGCCTGCCTGCTCCACCGGCGGGCCGTTTCAGAAAAACTGGGCGGGCTGGACGAACGGTTCTTCATGTACTGCGAAGATGTTGATTTCTGCCTGGGAGCCCGGCGGGCGGGCTGGAGCACAGGTTATCATCCCGCCGCTCGGGTGCTTCACCACATCGGGGTTTCCAGCCGCCAGGCCGCGGGGCGCATGATTCTGGAGCGCCATCGCAGCATGTGGCGTTACTACCGGAAACATTTCCGGCCAAACCCGTTGAAAGATACCGTGGTCGGACCCGTCATCGCCGGCCGCTGTGCTCTGCAGCTGGCGAAAAATGCGGTCGTTGGCCGACGATCGGCTGTGCTACGATAAAAAGCCCAGAAATCGGGGCGATTAGCTCAGCTGGTTAGAGCATCTCCTTTACACGGAGAGGGTCCCGGGTTCGAGTCCTGGATCGCCCAAGTAAAATCTTTCTTCAAGGGGCCGTGGTGTAGCTCGGTTAACATGTCAGATTGTCAATCTGAAGATCGCGGGTTCAAATCCCGTCGGCCCCGCCATTCTTTCATTTGGCCGATTTCGACCAACCAGTTGAATGGCTTACGATAAACGGGCGTGGGAGTTACGTCCTTCAGCGTGCAGTTCCAAAGTAAGAATTTGAGGATTTCTTGCTTTTCCTCCGACGACGCTGCAACGTATAACGGCACTAGCCGTTGCGCCAGTTCCAAAATCTTGATCCCCTCCTCCATGTAACCCTGGTTCGCCTGCTGGTGGCGCCCCAACTGCGTTCGGATCTCGTCCTGCTCCTTACGCCACTCCGCGCTCTTTTGTTCCCATAACTCCGTCGGAACCTTGCCGTCCAGCTTATCCAGGTAGATCTGGTCCAACCTCTGCTGAAGCTGCGCGTAGCGGCCGTTGAGGCCCTTAATCTGCGCGTCGTGGTAGGCCTGCTCGTCCTGATGGCTCTGCCGCAGCAGATCCTTCAACCATTCCATCCGCTCATCGCCAATCGAAACGGCCTCCACCACTTCGCGCATCTTGGATTCCAACACCTGTTCTGAAACATAGGATTGTCCGCATTTGCCTCGGAACTCGGTGCATCGGTAATAGACATACTTGCGCTTGGCAAGCCCGGCGGTAATCCGGCA
>CAZKNC010000029.1:0-10120 GCA_964553935.1 uncultured Planctomycetia bacterium
CCCAGCGGACGAAGATCTCGTCCTTGGAAACCTTCTCGCCGTCGCCGTGCTTGAGAACGGCCCCCGACGGAATCGTGTAGCGGTCCAGCTCGCGGCCGGTGTCGTCGTTGATCGAAATCTGCCCGTTGCGGTTCAGGACGATCCATTCCTTGTTCTTCTGAACGGCGCGGATATTATGGAATTTGAGGAGCCCCTTGCTCTTGGTCTTGATGTGCGAGGTTTCGACCACGCGGAACGCGGTACCGCCGATGTGGAACGTCCGCATCGTCAGCTGCGTGCCCGGCTCGCCGATCGACTGAGCGGCGATAATTCCAACCGCCTCGCCGATCTCCACCAAACGTCCGGTGGCCAGGTTGCGGCCGTAGCAGCGGACGCAGACCCCCCGCTTGGAATCACAGGTCAGAACCGACCGGATGCGGATTTTCTCGATGCCGGCCTGCTCGATCTTGGAAGCGGCTTCCTCGATGATCTCCTGACCGGCTTCCACGATGATGGTGTCGGTGATGACATCGGCGATGTTATCAAGCGCCACGCGGCCCACAATCCGCTCCCGCAGAGGAACCACGACCTCGTCGCCTTCGATAATGGCGCTGATCAGGATGCCGTTGACGGTGCCGCAGTCCTCCCCGGTGATGGAGACATCCTGCGCCACGTCCACCAGCCGGCGGGTCAAATATCCGGAATCGGCGGTTTTCAAGGCGGTGTCGGCCAAACCCTTGCGGGCGCCGTGCGTTGAAATGAAATACTCCAGCACCGTCAGTCCTTCGCGGAAGTTCGCCGTAATCGGGCTCTCGATGATCTCACCCGACGGCTTGGCCATAAGCCCGCGCATACCGGCCAGCTGGCGGATCTGCTGTTTGGAACCGCGCGCGCCCGAGTCGGCCATCATGAAAACCGGGTTAAACGGATCCATCTGGCGGAAGATCAGATCCGACACCTTGTCGGTTGCGTGAGTCCAAATGTCGATGATCTTATTGTGGCGCTCCTGGTCGGTGATGAGCCCCTTCCGGTACTGGCTCTCCACCTCGGCCACCTCGCCGCGCGCTTCCTGAATGATCTTTTCCTTTTCCGGCGGAATCTGCAGGTGGTCTATGCTGATGGAAAGTCCGCCGCGCGTGGCCATCTCAAATCCGAGCCGTTTGAGTTCGTCCAGCAGTTGGATCGTCCGCGTGGGCCCGCAGATCTTGTAGGCCCGGATGATCAGCTCGCTGAGCTCGCTCTTGTTCATGGTTTGGTTGACGAATTCGATCTCCGGCGGCAGCACGTCGTTCAGGCGGATACGGCCGGGTGTCGTCTCAAGGATCTTCCCTTTTTCCCGGAGCCGGACGCGCGCGTGGAGATCCACCATCCCGTCCTCGAGAGCCATGATGCCTTCCTCCCGATTGGCGAACATCCGCAGGCCTTTTTCTTTCTCCTTGTCCGTCGGAACCCGTTCGCGCGTCAGGAAGTGGCAGCCCAGCACGATGTCCTGCGTGGGGGCGATGATCGGCTGGCCGTTGGCGGGGGAAAAGATGTTATTGGTCGAAAGCATCAGCAGGCGGGCTTCCATCTGCGCTTCGATGGACAGCGGAATGTGCACCGCCATCTGGTCGCCGTCGAAATCCGCGTTGAACGCGGTGCAGACCAGCGGATGGATCTTGATCGCCTTGCCCTCGATCAGCATCGGTTCAAACGCCTGGATGCCCAGCCGGTGCAGCGTGGGGGCGCGGTTGAGCATCACCGGATGATCCCGGATCACCTCTTCGAGGATGTCCCACACCTCGAGCCGCGCCCGCTCCACCATCCGCTTGGCCGACTTGATCGTGTGAACAAACCCGCGCTCGCGCAGTTTCTTGATGATGAACGGCTCAAACAGCTCCAGCGCCATCTTCTTGGGCAGCCCGCACTGATGAAGCTTGAGCTCCGGACCGATCACGATCACTGAACGGCCGGAATAGTCGACCCTTTTTCCCAGCAGGTTTTGGCGGAAACGACCCTGCTTGCCTTTGAGCATGTCGGCCAGGGATTTCAAAGGCCGGTTGCCCGGACCCAGCACGGGCCGGCCATGCCGTCCGTTGTCGAACAGCGCGTCGACAGCTTCCTGGAGCATCCGCTTTTCGTTGCGGACAATGACGTCGGGCGCCTTGAGTTCCATCAGCTTCTTCAGCCGGTTGTTTCGGTTGATCACGCGCCGGTACAGGTCGTTCAGGTCGCTGGTGGCGAACCGGCCGCCATCCAGGGGAACCAGCGGCCGCAGATCCGGCGGAATCACCGGGATGCTGGAAAGAACCATCCATTCCGGCTTGTTGCCCGATTTCCGGAACGCGTCGACGATCCGAAGCATCTTGATCAGTTTCTTCTGAAGCTGTTCGCCCTTGGCGGTTTTGAGGTCCCGTTTGGCCTTCTCCCCCATCTTGTCCAGATCCATCTCCTCGAGGAGATCCCGGACCGCTTCCGCGCCCATCTTGGCTTCGAAGTTGTGGCCGTATTTCTTGACCGCCTCCTGATACCGCTCTTCGGACAAAAGGTCTTTTTTCTTCAGCGGCGTCTCGCCCGGGTCGATCACCACGTATTCTTCGTAATAAAGAACCCGCTCGAGATCCCGCAGCGTCATGTCCAGCACGGTCGAGAGCCGGCTCGGCATCGCCTTGAAGAACCAGATGTGGCAAACGGGCGCGGCCAGATCAATGTGGCCCATCCGTTCCCGGCGCACCGAGGACCGCGTGACCTCCACGCCGCAGCGGTCGCAAACGATTCCCTTGTACTTGACTCGCTTGTACTTGCCGCAGTTGCATTCCCAGTCCTTGGTGGGACCGAAGATCCGCTCGCAGAAGAGGCCGTCCTTTTCCGGCTTCAAGGTCCGGTAATTGATGGTCTCGGGCTTCTTGACCTCTCCGCGGGACCAGACCTTGATTACATCCGGCGAAGCAAGGCGAACGGAGATGGCGTCAAACGCGGTGGCTTCCGGGCCCGTGGCGTCGCCGCCTAAGCCCAGCTCGCGGGCCGCCTTCTCCACGCGGTCCAGCTTCTCCCTCTCCATCCGTTCCATTTCTTTCGTGCTCTCCGACATCGTCACTTACTCCCGTGGCTCACGCGCCGTTGCGTTCCGTCCGGATGTCCAAACAAAGACTCTGCAGCTCTTTCACCAGCACGTTGAACGACTCCGGCGTGCCCGGCTGAAGCGATTGCTCTCCCTTCACGATCGATTCGTAAATGCGGGTGCGGCCCACCACGTCGTCTGACTTGACCGTCAGCAGCTCCTGCAGGGTGTAGGCGGCCCCATAGGCCTCCAGCGCCCACACCTCCATCTCGCCGAAACGCTGGCCGCCGAACTGGGCCTTACCGCCCAGCGGCTGCTGAGTCACCAGCGAGTAGGGACCGATGGAGCGAGCATGGATCTTATCGTCCACCAGGTGGATCAGCTTCATCATGTAGATGTAGCCGACCGTCACCTCCTGCTCGAATCCATGGCCGGTCAACCCGTCGCGAAGCATGATCTGACCACTCGTGGGAACCTTCGCTTCCTTCATCAGATCTTTGATCTCGGACTCCCGCGCCCCATCGAATACCGGGGAAGCGATCTGGATTCCGAGCACTTTGGCGGCCCAGCCCAGGTGCGTCTCCAAAATCTGGCCCACGTTCATGCGGGAAGGAACGCCCAGCGGATTGAGCACGATATCCACCGGGGTGCCGTCCGGGAGGAACGGCATGTCCTCCTCCGGAAGGATCTTGGCGATGACCCCCTTGTTCCCGTGGCGGCCGGCCACCTTGTCGCCGACCTGCACCTTCCGCTTGGAGGCGACGTAAACAACCGTCTTCTTCAAGACGCCGGGCGGAAGCTCATCGCCCCTTTTCAACTGATCGACCTCCCGTTCTGCTTCGTAGGAAAGCTCTTCCAGCTGATCATTCAGCACGCGCAGGGACTTGCGAAGCTCCTCTTCCCGCTGCTTGTCGGCCAGCCGGATGTCCTCCAGATCCGCCCGTTCCAGCTTGGCGACCTCTTTTTCCTTCACGGTCTGATGCTGCGCGATCAGGACCTCGCCGTTTTCCTCGTTCAAAATGGAATGCTCCAGCTTCTGGCCGACCAGCAGGCGGCTCAACACCTTCAGCCGCTCGCGGCGGATCCCGCGCATCTGTACTTCAAAGCTCTTGTGGATCTCGTCGATCTTTTCCTGCTCCTCGGCCGCCTCTTCCTTGGACTTGGTGCGGCCCTTCTTCCGGGAGAAGACCTTCACATCCACCACAATCCCTTCGACGCCGGGCGGAACCGTAAGACTCGCGTCCCGAACATCGCCCGCTTTCTCTCCGAAAATCGCCCGCAGAAGGCGCTCCTCCGGCGACTGTTCAGTCTCGGACTTGGGCACCACCTTGCCGACCAGGATGTCGCCGGGATGGACCTCGGCGCCGATGCGCACGATTCCCTGCTCATCCAGATCCTTCAAGGCCTCTTCGCCGACGTTGGGAATGTCGCGCGTGATCTCCTCGTTGCCGAGGCGCGTGTCGCGCGCTTCAATCTCAAATTCTTCCACGTGCACGGAGGTGAAGATGTCGTCTTTGACCAGCCGTTCGCTGATGAGGATCGCGTCCTCGAAGTTGTATCCGCGCCACGGCATGAAGGCCACCAGCAGGTTCCTGCCGAGCGCGATTTTGCCGCCCTGCGTTCCGCAGCCGTCCGCTAAAATCTGGCCGGCTTTGACCTTGTCCCCCACCTCCACCAGCGGCCGCTGATTCAGACTGGTGTTGGCGTTGGACCGCTGGAATTTCTTGAGCGGATAGGCGAGCCGGTCGACCACGATCCGATCCGACTGCACCTCCCGAACGGTACCGGCCTCTTGGGCGATCACCAGCGTTCCGGAATCGCGCGCGGCCCGCTCTTCCATGCCGGTTCCGATCAGCGGAGACTCCGGGAACAGCAGGGGAACCGCCTGCCGCTGCATGTTCGAACCCATGAGCGCGCGGTTGGCGTCGTCGTGCTCCAAAAACGGAATCAAGGAAGCCGCGACGGACACGAGCTGTTTGGGGGAAACATCTTTGAAATGGATTTCCGTGGCGGGAACCAGCGGGAAGTTGCCGCGATGGCGACAGCGCACGCCCTTGTCGAGCAAGCGGCCGGACTCGTCCATGCGAGCATTGGCCTGCGCGATAATGTACCGGTCTTCGACATCCGCGGAAAGGAACTGGACTTTGTTGGTCACCCGCCCCTTCTCCACCACCCAGTAAGGGGTCTCGATAAAGCCGAATTCATTAACCTGTCCGTACGTCGAGAGCGACGCGATCAGGCCGATGTTCGGGCCTTCCGGCGTCTCGATCGGACAGATCCGGCCGTAATGGGAGTGATGCACGTCGCGCACCTCGAACCCAGCCCGCTTGCGCGAAAGACCGCCCGGCCCCAAAGCCGACAAACGCCGCTTGTGCGTGAGCTCTGCCAAGGGGTTGGTCTGATCCAGAAACTGCGACAGCTGGGAGCGGCCGAAGAAATCCCGAATGAGGCCCGAAACCAGCTTGGCGTTGACCAGCTGATGCGGCATGGTCGTCTCCAGATCAAAGATCGCCATCCGCTCTCGGACCGACCGCTCTACGCGCGCGAACGCGATGCGGAACTGGTTCTGGAGCAGCTCGCCGACCGTGCGGACCCTGCGGGAACCGAGATGGTCAATGTCATCCACCTCGCCCTGCCCGCCCTTCAAGCTCAGGAAATACTTCAAGACCGCCAGCACCGTTGCCGGGTCCAGAATCCGCTCTTCAAGACCCTTATCCATCCCCAGTTTTCGGTTCAGGATATAGCGGCCCACGCGGCCGAGGTCGTATCGCTTGACGTCGAAATAAAGGCGTGTCAGCAGCGTCTGCGCTGAGGCGGCCGTCGCTGGGTCGCCCGGCCGCAGCTTCCTGAAGATGTCCATCACGGAATCTTCGGGCGTGCGAAGCCGGTCCTTCTCGAAGGTGCGGATGATCTCTGGAACCTGCTTTTTCAAGAGCTTCAGCTGGCGGATCTCGGAGTTCCAAACCATGTTGAGGTGTTCCTTGGCCAGCTTTTCGAATCTCGGAATGAGAACGGCCTGGGTCTGCGGATCCACGATGTCCGCGGCCAGCGTCCGCTCGACGGCAGCTTTCAGGTCACCCTGTTCGTGCAGCGAGAGGGTTTCCACGCCGCAGAAGGCTTCCAGGATCTGCTCATCCCCGCCGGCGCCGATCGCCCGCAGGAAGGTGGTCGCCAGAACCTTGCGCTTGCGGTCGATCACCGCAAATAAGGTGTCGGTCAGATCGAACTCAAACTCCAGCCAGGCACCCCGGTAAGGAATCACGCGAGCGGTGAACATCCGCTTGCCGTTGGGATGCATTTCTTCCTCGAAGAAGACGCCCGGAGAGCGATGCAGCTGGCTGACCACCACCCGCTCGTCGCCGTTGACGATGAAGGTCCCCGTCGGGGTCATGAGAGGAATGTCCCCGAGGTAAACCTCCTGCTCGCGCATCTCCTTGGCCCCGCGCAGGCGCAGGCGCACCGAGAGCGGGGAGGCGAACGTCAGTCCGCGCCGCTGCGCTTCATCCAGATCGTATTTCGGCTTGCCGATCTGGTAGGAAAGGAATTCCAGACGATACTTCCCGTCCACGTTTTCAATCGGGAAGACCTCGCTGAAAACTTCCTGCAGCCCCTTGCTTTCCCGCCGAGTGCGGGGAACGTCCATCTGCAGGAAGTCATAAAACGGCTGAGTCTGAATCTGCAGGAGATTCGGAATCTCCAGCCGCTCCGGAATCCTTCCGAAATTGCGCTCTTTCCGCATCGGCTTACTTGAGTTCGACCTTCGCTCCAGCCGCTTCCAGCTTCTGCTTGATCGTCTGCGCCTCTTCCTTGTTCGCCCCCGTCTTGACCGGTTTCGGAGCCGCATCCACCAGGTCCTTGGCCTCTTTCAAACCCAAGGTCGTGACGGCCCGCAATTCCTTGATCACCTGGATCTTATTGGCTCCGACCTCCGCGAGGATCACGTCGAAGGAGGTCTTTTCCTCAACCGCAGCAGCCGCTCCACCCGCCGCCGGAGCACCCGCCGCCGGAGCCGCCATCGCCGCCGCCGAAACGCCGAACTTCTCCTCGATCCCCTTGACCAGCTTGTTCAGGTCCAGGACCGTCCAGGCTTCAATCGATTCCAACACGTCGTCCACATTCACTTTTGACATCGTCGCGCCCTCTCTCTACTTAAGATTTTTAACCGCATTCAATACCAATGCCAGCGCCCGGATCGGCGCCTGCAGCACCACTGCCAAGTTCCTCATGGGGGATTGCGCGACCGCGGCAACCTGAGCCAGCAGGACCTGACGCGACGGCAGATTCGCCAATACTCCGATATCCTTGCTCTGCAGCACCTCACTGCCGATCCGCCCGCCCCGCACCACAAAACCTTCGTTGGTTTTCGAGAATTGAACCAGGATCTTGCAGGCCGCCGCCGCATCTCCCCGGATCGGCGTGATCGCGCAAGTCCCCTCCAGCATCGAATCCAGTTCGTCCCAGCCCCGGCTGCGGAATGCGATCCGGCACAGGCTGTTCTTGACGACGTGAAAAGAACCGTCCACCGGCTCCAACAAATGCCGGAGGTTGTTCAGTTCCCGCGTGGAGACTTTCCCGATCTTCGCCACCACGACCGACTCCACCTCGGTCAGGGCCTGATCCAATTCCCGGACCCAGGCCGTGCGGACTTCCCGGCCAAGCCCGAGCTTTTTATCCTGCGAAGAAACCGCAGCGCCGGCCGTCATTCCTGCTGCTTCCCTTCATTGGGATCCAGCCGAACGCCGGGTCCCATCGTGGTCGAAACCACCACCGACTCCACATAGCGGCCTTTCGCCGAAGCCGGCTTGGCGCGCCAAATCGCTTCCAGAATTGTTTTCAGATTTTCAGCCAGGGACTCGTTGGGGAACGAACGCTTGCCGACGCCCAGATGGATGTCTCCCTGCTTGTCCATCTTGAACTCGACCTTACCCTGCTTGACCTCGCGCACCGTGCGGCCGACATCCTGGGTAACCGTCCCGGCCTTGGGGCTGGGCATGAGCCCTCGGGGCCCCAGAACGCGTCCCAGTTTTCCGACCTCACGCATGAGGTCGGGGGTTGAGACTACCGCGTCGAAATCCATCCAGCCGCCCTCAATCTTGGCCATCAGATCTTCCGCGCCCACGTAGTCGGCGCCAGCTTCCTTGGCCTGCCGCTCGGCGTCTCCCTTGGCGAAGACCAGCACCCGCACCGAATTTCCAGTGCCGTGCGGAAGAACCACGGTTCCGCGCACGTTCTGATCGCTCTGTTTCGGATCCACGTCGAACGCCAGAGCCACTTCCACGGTCTCATCGAATTTGGGGGCCGGCGCCTTCTTGAGCAGATCGACGGCCTCGGGAATCGTGTACTGCTTCCCGGGCTCGACCAGCTTGCGCGCCGCTTCAATCCTTTTGCCCATTTATCCCTCGATCTCGATGCCCATGCTGCGGGCCGTGCCTTCCACCATCTTGACGGCCTGCTCCAGCTTGGGAGTGTTCAGGTCCTTCAATTTCAATTGCGCGATTTCGTTGACCTTGGCGCGGCTCACCTTCCCCACTTTCTCCCGATTGGGAGTGCCCGAGGCCTTCGCGATGCCGGCCGACTGCTTCAGCAGAACCGAGGCCGGCGGGCTCTTGATGATGAAGGTGAAGCTCCGGTCCTCGAAAGCGGTGATGATCACCGGCAGCGTCAAACCGTCCTGCCCCTTGGTCTTCTCGTTGAACTGCTTGCAGAACTCCATGATGTTCAGCCCGTGAGAACCCAGAGCCGGACCGATCGGAGGGGCCGGATTGGCCGCTCCCGCGGGGCAGTACAACTTAATACTCGCAATGACTTTTTTTGCCATTTCCTTAAACCTTCTCCACCTGCCAATATTCCAGCTCGACCGGGGTTGACCGGCCGAAAATCGTCACGGTCACCTTCAATTTTCCTTTTTCCGGATGGATCTCTTCGACCACGCCGTTGAAGTTGGTGAACGGTCCTTCGTTGATCCGGACCGCTTCGCCCTTCTCGAAGACCACCTTCGGCGTGGGCTTCTCCATCTTTTCCTGGCTGGCCTGGAGGATCTGCTGAACCTCCTCCTCACCCAACGCCACGGGCCGAACACCGGAACCGACGAACCCCGCCACCCCCGGCGTCGACTTGATCGTGTACCAGGTGTCGTCGTTCAATTCCATCTGGATCATCACGTAGCCCGGGAACACGCGGCGCTCCGAGATCTTCTTCTTTCCGGCCTTGACCTCGGAAACCTTTTCCATCGGCACCAAAACCTGCGAAACCGCTTCCCCCAGCTTGCCGGATTCGATCACCTTCTGGATGGACGTGCGAACCCGGTCCTCCTGTCCCGTCAGCGTATGCACCACGTACCACTGCTTGGGCATCAGCGGATCATCCAGCTGATCAGCCGCGCGCAGACCAGGTCGAACATCCCGATCACCGCCGAAAGAAGCAGCATCGTGACGACCACCACCTTGGTCGATTCCAATAAATCCCGCCGCGTAGGCCATGAGACCTGGCTCAGCTCGTTTTGAACGTCCCGAATAAATGCAATCGTTTTCTGGATCACCGGAGTTGGTTTCGATTATTCCCCGTCTTCAGGAGCGGCAGGAATTGAACCTGCAGTCCCGGTTTTGGAGACCGGTGGTTTACCGTTAACCGACGCTCCTAGGGTCTTACTTGGTTTCTTTGTGCGGAGTATGCACCCGGCAGAACGGACAATATTTCTTTAATTCCAGCCGGTCTGGATGCTCCTTCTTATTTCGCGTCGTATGATAATTCCTGCGGCGGCACTTCTCGCACGCCAGGATGGTCAATTCGCGCACCTACGCGACGATGTCCGTAACGACGCCGGCACCCACGGTCTTGCCGCCCTCGCGGATGGCAAACCGAAGTCCTTTGTCCATGGCGATGGGCGAAATCAACTCCACGTCCACGTTGGCGTTGTCGCCGGGCATCACCATTTCCGCGCCGGCCTGAAGCGTGACCACCCCGGTCACGTCCGTCGTGCGGAAGTAGAACTGGGGCCGGTAGCCCTTGAAGAACGGGGTGTGCCGGCCGCCCTCCTCCTTCGTGAGGCAGTAGACCGAGGCGGTGAAGCTCGTGTGCGGGGTGATCGTCCCGGGGGCGGCG
>CAZKNC010000030.1:0-9822 GCA_964553935.1 uncultured Planctomycetia bacterium
AGGCGTCGAGGCGCTTCTCGTCGACCACGGCGCTCTTGCGCACCAGATCCAGAACGCTGATCGGCCTGTTGTGGCCCGCGTTGAACACTTCTCCTCGGCTCAGGTCAATCTTTTCGGCCAAACGCAAGTACAGGTCGACCGCGTCCTCCACGTACAGGTAATCCCGGAGCAGCGTCCCATCGCTTCGGATGACGGGCGACTCTCCGCGCAGGACGCTGCGGACCGTATCGGGAACAATGCGGGAAAAGTTCAGGTCACCGGGTCCGTAAATGTTTGAGAATCGGGTGACGACAATAGGCAATTGGTAGGTGGCGGCGTAGCTGCGGGCGATCAAATCCGCGCAAGCCTTCGAAACATCGTAAGGATACTGAGGCAACAGCGGGAAATCTTCTTTGTAGGGCAGGGAAGCGTGCGATCCATAGGCCTTGTCGCTGGAGGCAACGGCGATCGCTCGAAGCGGAGCTTTCCCCCTGCAAGCTTCCAGCAGGTTCCAGGTTCCTTCGATATTGGATCGAAACGTGGACAGCGGCGATTGGTTGGCGGTTGTCACGATGGTTTGGGCGCCGAGATGAAAAATGATTTGGATGGAATACTCCGTCAGTACCCGTTCCAACAGAGAAAAATCAGCCAGCTCTCCTCGCACCTGGGTCACGCGCCCGGGAAGGCCGAAGGCCTCAAAAGCGGACGGAGCGACAAGGTCCCGTACCAGGCCCACCACCCGGGCGCCTTCTTTCGCGAGGCGATCGGCCAGTGAGGTGCCTACAAAGCCGGTGATCCCCGTGACGAGAACCGGAACGTCCCTCCAGGCAGACGAAGCCGAGCTCAAGGGTTTACCCATGGTGGATTTCCTTCTTTGCAGAGTTCATTCAGTGTCATCGTGTCCTTATACGTATCCATACAGCACCAAAACCCGGGATGCCGATAAGCGTAAAGCTCCCGATCGCGCGCGAGAGATTCCAGGGGTTCCTTTTCTAAAACGGAATTCTCTCCGAGGTAACGGAAAAACCCTCGGTTGAAGACAAAAAACCCTCCGTTGATCCATCGCTCCAGCCGCGGTTTCTCCACGAAACGGGTGACCAATCCCTGCTCATCGGTAAGGACTTCGCCAAACTGCGAAATGGGGTTGACCACGGTCAAGGTGCCCAGGCGGCCGTGCGCCCGGTGAAATTCCACTAAGCGGGGGATATCGATGTTGGAAACGCCATCGGCGTATGTGGCGAGAAAAGTTTCTTCTCCTTGAAGCAGGGACTCTACTCGTTTAATTCGGCCTCCTGTATTGGTGTTCAAGCCGGTTTCCGCGCACTGAATGTTCCAATCAGATGGAATTTGCTCTTGGTGATCTTGAAGATAATGCTGGATGGCATCGGCGCCGAAACCCAAGCAGAGGACGAACTGCTTGAAGCCATGACGGGCGTAGCCCTCCATCACATGCCGGAGGATCGGTTTACCGCCGATTTCGACCAACGGTTTCGGCAGCAAACCCATGCTTTCCCGCAGGCGAGTGCCGAATCCTCCGCAGAGGATCACAACCTTCATGGGCTAGGCGCTTTTCTTCCCTGTTCGATAATACTTATACGAGTAGTAGTACCGGTAACCCTTTTCCATCTCCATTCGAGCCCCATTCAGAATGCCGCCGATCAGCTTGGCGCCCACATCGACCAGCCGCTGTTTGGCCGCCACGGCCACCTCGCTGTGGGTACGATCGGCCCGGAGAATGAAAACAACCCCTTCGACCGTGGTGGCCAGCACCGAGGAATCGGCGGCGACCAGGACCGGCGGGGAGTCGATCAGGATGTATTGAAACTGCTTGGATAGGCGGCCGAGCAGATCTCGGAACAGAGAACTGCTCAGCAAATCCGTGGGTTGAGTGGGTGTTAAGCCGGCAGTCAGAACAGAGAGACTCTCGGCTTGCGTGGTTTGAATCAGCTCTTCCTCGGAGGTGTTTCCCTGCAGAAAGGCGCTCAAACCCGGCTCCAGGGGAAGGTTGAATGCTCGATGCAGAGAAGGCCGGCGCAGGTCCGCGTCGATCAACAGAACCTTGCGCCCGAGCTCATGCAGGGCGATCCCTAAATTGGCGCATACGGTCGTTTTCCCTTCTTCCGGGACGGCGCTGGTGACCAGCAGCGCGTGCGATTCGGCCGTCGGCAGGATAAACTCCAGCGTGGTCCGGATCGAGGAAAGAGTTTCCGCGGGCCCTGCTTTCGAACCTCTCAACCGCAGAAGCGTTCCCGTCGCCGCGGCTTTCGCGCCTTTTGCCAGAGCGAACAAGGGGATGTAGCCCAGGAACGGAATCTCCAGCAGCTGCTCAAAATCCTGCCGGGTCCGGATGGTCTCGGTGAAGAACTCGCGAGCTAAGGCGACCCCTGCCCCCAGTAGCAGGCCCAGCAGAAAGAAAGAGCCGGTTTGTCTGGCGCGGGCCGGTCCCATCGGACCGGGCGGCACCTGCGCGTAGTCGACGACGACCACGTTGTTGGCCTGCATCCCTTCCTGAACGGAAAGCTCTTTGAGACGGGTCAGCAGAATGTTGTAGATGGTTTCACTGGTTTTGGCTTCCCGCAGCAGCGTGTTGAATTCGATGGACAGCCGGTTGAGCTCCAGCGCTTTTTGTTCTTGCTCGAAAAGAGCCAGCTGGAGCTCGCGCTCTTTGGCGAGCAGTTCCTGCAGCGCGGGATGCTTCTCCCGGTATTTGATCTCGGCATCGATGCGGCTTTCCCGGGTTTTTGTGAGGGAAGCATTGAGAGCCTGCAGGCGCTGAAGCACGGTATTCTGCTTGTCTTCTCCGACGTCGAGCGTGTTGTGCTGTTCCCGGAAATCCAGCAGTTTTGTCTGCGCCGATCGCATTCTGTCTTCCATTTTTTGGACTTCCTGCCGGAGCCAGTCGGCGCCGCCCACGGTCAAATCTCGGCGCCGTTCCAGATTAAGGAGAGCGTAGGAATCGGCGACCGCGTTGGCGATTCGAGCGGTCAGCTCCGGCTTGGTGCCGGCGGAAGAAATGTCGACCAGCTTGGTGCCGCGAACCGGTTCGATGGACACCATCCCGCGCAGAAGCGGAATAGGATCCTTGGCTCTGGAAAATGGAGGGAAAGCGCCCAGGTGCAAATCTTCAATGACCTTGGTCAGAACAGCCCTGCTGCCGATCACCTGGTATTCGGTCTGGAGGAAGGAGCGGTCAAAAGACGAAGAACCGCTCGCGCGGTTCACCTCATCAAACTTAAGCACTCGAGGGGATTCGGTTTCGATCAGGATTCGGGCGGTGGCCCGGTAAATGTTCGGCAGCTGAGCGACCGACGCGGCTTTGAAACTGCCTACGAGCAGAGTAATGAGGAGAACGAGCCACTTATGCTGCCAAATGGCCCGCAGGTAATCATCGACCTGCCAATCGTTAATCCGTTTTGGCATCGGCTAGAGTTTTATTTTTCCCACGCTCCGCGGAAAGTGACGCCGACCGAGCGCAGCAACAGCCGGACATCCAGCCGCAGGGAACACCGATCGATGTATTCCAGGTCTCCCCGCAGCCGTTCCGGAAGAGTCGGTACCTTGGCGCTCCGCAGCTGCGCCAGGCCGGTCAATCCGGGCCGCACTGAAAAACGCTCTGTTCCGCGCGGGATATTTTCCAATTCCAGCAGTTCTTCCGGAATCAAAGGCCGAGGCCCCACAAAACTCATCTGGCCCCTCAAAATATTAAAAAGCTGGGGCAGCTCATCCAGAGCCCTTCCGCGAAGCCAAAGACAAAAAGGCACTGTGGCGCGCTTCGCTCCGCCCATCGTTCGGAACTTCAAGATGGTGAACGAGTTACCGCCACGACCCACTCGGGTCTGCCGAAAAAAAACGGGAGAACCGATCTCTTTTCGGATGCGCCAGGCGATCCAAAATATCGGCAAAGCAAACACCACCAGACCTGCGCAGGCAATGCCCAGGTCCAACAAGCGTTTACCTCCTCGAGCGTACCAGTTTAGCATCAATTTCCGGCAAGTTCGACGGAGATGAGCGCGTATCCTTCCCGCAGATCGTATTGTTTGACTTTGAGGGGATAGCGGGACTTCTGAACGGAGGCATTAACCCGTTTTTCCAGGTAGGACAAGAGCGGTTTCGGAAGCGGGAACTTCCCGACGGTGAGTTCGTGGAGAATGGCGTTGGGCTTCTCGTTGACCACCGCGACGCCCACGCGTAATTTCATGGGAAAAGTCAGAAGCCCAAGCCGGACGGTTCCTGTGCCGACGAATCCATCCGGATGGATTCGTGCTTGGAGCTCCGAGACCTGGCCGGGGAAACGCTGCTGGACGTGCCGGGCCACCAGGTCCCGGAACTCCATGTCGGTGAATCGGCGGGTCAGGGAGGTTTCGCCGGCGGCTGCCATGTATTTGGCGAGCCGGTCGGCAAAAACGTCGACGAAGACGGGAAGAAACCCCTCCATCCAGTTGATGAGGGGAGAGCCTTCACTCAAGGCCGCCGCGGTTAAAGAAGGAGGCGGCTGAGAAGCGCCGGTTTCCGTGGTCGCGGCGGCGGGTGCGGATGTCGGTGTCTCCGGAGCGGAAGAATCCCTGCCTGCCTTCCGCTCGATCTCCGCCTGTTTTTGCTGTACGCCGCTGAACGCGCTGGCGGGATATTTCATCTGCGCCTCCCGGAAAAACTGCTCCGCCTTCTGAAGGTCTTTCACGTCGTATTGGTAGGTCGAGCCGGTCTGCATGTAGAGCACGGCGGTGACGGCGTCTTCTTTCCCCTGCGCGATCGCTTGTTCGTAAGTCTGCGCGGCCCCCATGTTGTCGCCGGCGGCGCGGTAGATTTCGGCGATTTGCTGGTAGGCGGTAGCGGCCCAGTTGCTCTTGGGATTTTGACGCGCGATCTCCAGGAATTGAGTTAAAGATTCTTCAATCCGTCCCGAGTACCGAAGGCACCAGGCCTCTTTGAATCGGGATGGGAGAGCCAGCCGCCCCTTTCGATCGGCCAGCACGGCTTCGTGAAACGCGGCTGCGGCCCGCGGGAAGTCAGACAGCCGGATCCAGGCCGAGCCCAATGCAAAGGCGATCTCCTGCCGTTCCACAGGGTTTACCGTTTTAGCCAGCCGGGCCTCCCGCGCCCGGATCTCTTTTCGCTGATTCTGGATTTCCGAGAACTGCTGGAGCATCAATCGGGCCGTGTCGGCTTCGGAAAGAGAACGGGCTTGTCCGAGAGCTTCCTGATAAAGTCGGCGCGCTCGATCCATGTTTTGCATTTTCTGATAGAGAGAACCCAGGCGAAGTTTGAGTGCCACCCGGCCCTGATAATTGGGGTATTCTTTGAGGATCGCTTCAAACCGTTGAGCGGCTTCCTCTAGATGCCCGGTTCCCTCCAGCCGAATGCCCTCTGCCAGGCGCGCCTCATCCAGCGTGGGGGATAGGGCGCCTCCCAGGACTTGTCGGGGCAGAAGGGCTGTCCTCTTCCAGGCGCCCTGAACGCCGGCGACCATGCCGTCCAGCGCGCTGAGCATCCCGGGCCGGCTGAGCAAACGCTCCTCTTCCAGGATGGACAACATCGCTTGGGCATCGGCGACGGGCCGCGTTCGTTCCCCAAACGCCAGCGTCCCTTGGGCGTACTGCAGAGTGGTGAGGTTCTGAAGATCGAGATCTTCCTGCGCCATCTGGGCGTTCAGGGCTTGATCCACCAGAACGAGCGCGGCCTCCGCTTGCCCGACTCCGGAGGCGCTGCTCAGAATGGACAAGGAGCTTTTCAGGTTTTTAAGATTGGTGTCGACGAGATAGCGGTTGTAGAGGCCGAAGAAAAGAAAGATTCCCAACAGCGCCAGTGGGATCCGCAGAAGGGTTAGCCAGCGCCGGAGGGCTTCAGGCATGCCTAAAAAAGACGGCGCTTCACGTAGATCGTGTCGCGCGGGAAAATCGGAAGGTTCGGGTCTTTTCCTTTCAGGACACGATCGATGTCGATCCGGATCACGAGCCGTTCGTTCTCTCTGGCCCGGATGATTTCCACCTTGCTGGAGCCGAATTTGGTGATGCCTCCGGCAAGACTGACCGCCGTCAGGATATCCATGGGGCCTTCAACGGGGTGCACCCCGGGGCTCATCAGCTCCCCCAGCGCGGTAAATTTGGCTCCCACGAGCCGGAGGGTAATCCGCCCCGCGTCGGCGATCTGCAGGTAAATCGTATCGCGCGGAAGGATCTGGATATTGGGCTCCTTCCCGCGAAGAACACGGTCCACATCGGTTTTGATGGAATAGCGTTTCTCCCCGACGCGCCGGATGATTTCCACCCGGCTGGAGCGCAGCGTGTCGATGTCGCCGGCCTTGCTTAAGGCGGTCACCAGATCCATGGAGCTGTCCAGAGGGAGGTTGCCGGACTCCCCGCTTTTCATTCCCAGAATGGAAAACTGCGCCCCGGTCAGCCGGGCGGTCACTTGCGGGTTCACAATGTAATCTCGATTCAGCCGCTCGGTGATTTCCTGTTCGATCCGGGAGATCGTCCGGTTGTTCGTTGAAACGGTTCCGATGAGCGGAAAGATAAAAGAGCCGTCTTCCCGAACCAGTATTTTCTGGTTTAAATCGCCGTATTCCCAGACGGAGATGTCCAGCTGATCTCCCGGCTGGATATGGTAAAGCTGGTTCAGCGCTTGCTGGGGAGTGATCTCTTCCGTATCGTTGGAGGGGGCGGGCCCTCCGGAACCAGGCGTTGACTCCTTCTCCGCATCCAAATGGTTCTGGATCTCCTTCTCAATTTCCAAAAGCGTTTTGTTGGCCATTTGGATTAACCCAATGGAAGGATAGAAAGCGGACCCATCCTCCTGGATTTGGACGCGAACGCCCGACGCGGTCTGGCTGGAGAGGAGGATTTCCAATTCATCCGCCGGCTGAAGGCGGTACGCCTCATTCGCGACGGCTCGAGCGGACACGACTCGCTTACTCAAGCGAACCGAGCCCGCCGCCTCGCCGGTTTTCTTGACGGCGCCCGCGCAGCCGGCGGGAATGAGCAGACTCAGCGCCAGGAGGAGCGCCCCGCCGGCATTCCGCCGCTTAAAAGCTGGTTTCAAAGCCGACGGCGGCCCGACTGCTGGTCGTGTCCCGACTGGGGGACCGGCCATACCCGTAACTGAAGCTGATGCTGCCGTTCTCCGTGATTCTCCAATCCAATCCAAGGCCCACCCCGTATCGTTTCTGACTTTCGGCGTGAATGGGCTCCTCGCCCGCCTTCACTTCCTGGCTGCCGGAGGCTTGAAGGCCATAGCTCGCTGAAGCGGTCAGATCTATCAGCGGCGTTAACTCATACTTAAGATTAGCTGCCGGGCTTCGGCCGCGGAACTGGCGCCGTGCTCCGGAAAAGGAGGTCCCGTAACCATCGTTGTATTTTAGTATGAGCTGGGTCCTTGGACCCAGCTCATACATCCACTTTCCGGTGAAACCCATATTGGTGGAGCTGGAGCCCTCCGCGAACTCCACCTGCTGGACGGTGAAGGTCAGGGTTAGATCTTGGATCTCGGTTAGGGAATGCCGCACGCCGAGGCGCCCTCCATGCGATTGGGAGTCCTTAAGCGGATTCTTCGGCAGTGAGCTATCCTCAAAGATGTATCCGCCGAAAAGCACCCAGGTCGGCGTCAGATCGTGGTCCATGTCCGCGATGAAGTTCAGGGTTTTTCGGTCGGAGTTTTCATCACTGGAGGTGTGGTCGTCCATGAAGGAATGGGTCAGCTGTTGAACCAGCGCATTCGTCGAGTTCAAGGCGTACTGAGCTTTTCCGCGCCAGGTGGTTATGAGCATTTCTTGAAAGCTGGAGCTTCGCCGGAGAACGTCGATCTCTTCATCGCCGAACAGCAGGTAATGCTGTGTTGCCAGCGCGTACTCTCCGTGCAGCTGCAGACG
The DNA here is from genome assembly GCA_964553935.1 of uncultured Planctomycetia bacterium. Classification (GTDB taxonomy): domain Bacteria; phylum Omnitrophota; class Gorgyraeia; order 1-14-0-20-64-10; family 1-14-0-20-64-10; genus CAZKNC01. The sequence goes on from CAZKNC010000030.1 coordinate 7,844, forward strand.
CCCCCCTGGGTCGTAGTCGACGTAGACGAGGAAATCGTGATCGACGGCATTGTTATCGCTTCGATGGAGACGAAAGGCGTTCACTTCGTAGCTGGTGCCGTACAACAGCGAGCCACGGGGATCATTGAAGAGCAACAGCGCTTCCACCGTGCTGGTCCACTCATCCTGTTTTTTGTTGTCCTGCAGAAGGATGTTGTCGTTGTACTCCTCGTCGAAGCCGGCCCCCACTTTAATCCGATGCTTAAAAAACTCCGTCCAGCTTTCCGGTTCTTCGTCCGCGTAAACCTGAAGCGCCACCTCCTCCCTGGTCGGGGCTTCCGGCAGGGTTTCGTCTTTAAGGTCCACCTCCACACCGTAAGCGAATCCGGCCGAGGCCGCCGTCAGAACAAGAAACAGACCGAATAGCCAGCGGTTCAGCGGAGCCTGCGCCACCAGGTTCCTCCTTGCTGGCGCTCTCGCTGGCCGGGACTGTAAAATTTTTGGATCGCCTCATTCAGATCCGCCTGGTCTTTCGGATCAATTCGCGTGAAACGGATGCCCAGCTCGTAACCCTCCCGGCCGGTGGGCTCGCACCGAAGAACGGTTCCCTCCGCTGTAATCGCCCGTCCGAGCGGCGGGGTATGCACTTCCAAGCGGATGGAACTGCCGATGGGCACCGGCTGTGGAACGAGAAGGGCGATCCCTCCGGCGCTCACGTCCGTGGTTTCCGTAATCCGCAGATCGGAAGAGGTCTTGTCCAGCGCGCATTTCACCGGCCAAGCGGCCGGTAACCTTACGAACTGCCGGGTATTGCCGTATTTATAGCCCTTGGAGCCGAAAGGGAACATCCGCTACCACAATCCCCCGCGGACGACCTCCTGCAGAGCGGGGAGATTGAGGGAGGTCTGGATCAGATCCCGATGCCAATCGAACTGAGCCAGTCGTTTCACGAGGCCTATGATATCATCCCGGGTTCCTAATTCCACCAGCGCGTCGATTTGCGCGTCTGAAAGCCGCGCGAAGATTTGCCTTAAGTTCAATCCCATCTTTAATTCCTGGCCGATCTCCCGGGTCCAGGCCTGCTCGTATGCGCGCAGGCCGGCGGCGGAGAAATCGCCCTCCCGGGCGGCTTCTTCGATGGTTTCAGCGGCCAGTGCCGCGCAGAGCATGCCGTAATAGATGCCGCCCTGCGTCGTGGTTTTGACCTGGCCGGCCGCTTCGCCAACGACTAGGACCCGGTCGGCGTAACTGCGCTCGATTGGTTGGATCGGGACGGGGCTGAGCATCATTTTGGGTTTCGGCGTCCGGATCCGGCTCGCGATGGCCGGATGAGCCAGCAGTTTCTGGAAGTGCTGAGGCGCTTCCCGGCTGGCAACCAGCCCTACGCGCGCGAGATCGGCTTCCAGCGGAACCACCCACGCGAACGCTTCGGGCGCCACGGATCGGCCGAGATAAATTTCTACGTCGCGCAGGCTGTCCATCTGGACTTCAGCTTGAGCGCCGTACACCAGGTCGCGGGGACCTTGGAGCCCGGCTTGAAGCGCCAGATTGGAGCCGAAACCGGTGGCGATCACGACCACGCGCGCCCGAACCGGATCCCAATCGTCGTCCCGCTGGCGGATCTCGGCTGATTCTTCATCGATCCGCAGAAGACGGCCGTGGTATCCAAACCGAAACTGGGCTCCAGCGGATTCCGCCAGGTCCGCCAGCGCTTGATCAAACTGCTGGCGGCTGACCACATGCGCCAGCGGCTGGCCGGGATCGTACCGAAATGAATGGCCGGAAGGAGCGAAAAAGGTGATGGTCTGCAGATGGCTCCGGATCGGCTCGGTCGGCAGATTCAGGCGCCGGAACGCTTCCACGCCGATGATCCCGGTGCAGTTGACGAAAAGTCCGGCCGCTTCGTGCTCTTCAAGGATCAGCGTGGAGAGACCGGCCTTGGCCGTCAAATAGCCGCAGAAGGTTCCGGCAGGCCCAGCCCCCACCACGACCACGTCGTA
>CAZKNC010000031.1:0-9786 GCA_964553935.1 uncultured Planctomycetia bacterium
GGATACTGGGTTTCTCAGACGACTTCCGGCGAGGGCTGCTTATCTATGGCCTGATCCTTCCGATTACGGCCCTGCAGATCCGTTCGGCGGTTTATCAGATCGAATTACGGCTGGGGGAACTCTCTTTCCTGTCCGTTCTGAACAAATCCCTCGGGCTCCTCTTCATCGTGATCACCGTCGGATTGAACTGGGGGGTGACCGGGCTGGCGGGCGCCTTGATTCTCTCGGAGGTTTTCTACACCCTCTACCTCTATTGGGACACCCGGTTCTTCGCACCGTCCAAGTGGCACCTGGATATTCCGTTCCTTCTTAAGATCCTTCGCTCCAGCATCCCGCTCGGGGTGACGGCCCTGTTCATCGGGGTGATCAATCGTTTCAGCTTCATCCTTCTGGAAAGAATCTCCGATCTGCGCCAGCTTGGTTTATTTTCCGCCGCGGTGAAAATCACAATGCTCCTGGAAGCACTTCCCCTCATGATCATGGGGACGCTGTATCCGCTCATGTCCCGTTATGCCAAAGAAGATTTCCCGCGGCTGCGTTCCCTTTACAGGAAAAGCTTCCTCTGGCTCGGGGGGAGCGGGATTTTGATGGCAACCGTGATTTCCTTGTTTTCCTCTTTTTGGGTCCGTCTTGTCTTCGGCAGGCCCTACGCGGATGCCGCGCCGAGTCTGGCCGTTTTGGTCTGGTCGACCGCTTGTCTCTACCCGGCCATCTGCGGAGGGAACCTCCTGATCAGCTTGGGGCGGGAACGGACCAACTTGATCATCAATGCTCTGGCGGCGGTTCTGAGCATCAGCTTGAACGTTTGGATGATCCCCCGCTGGGGCGCCCTGGGCGCGTCTTGGGTGGCTCTGATCACTTATGGTTTTATTTTCGCTTGCACTCTTTTGGCCGTACAAGGAGCCTTCCAAAAACGATGAAAACCTTCAGACCACACCGTCAAATCGGCGTGGGTGGATTCGTATTAAGCGCGCGGGAGAAACGCCACCTCCACCGCGTGATCGCCTCCCATCGCCTCTCCTACGGGCCCGTGACGGAACGTTTTGAGCGGCTTTTTGCCCGCCTGCACGATTGCCGGCACGCCATTTTCTGCAACAGCGGAACCAGCGCTTTGCACGTCGCTTTGGCCGCGCTGAAAGAACGCTACGGCTGGCGGGATGGGGATGAGGTCCTTGTTCCTGCCGTGACATTTGTAGCTACCTCGAACATCGTCCTTCACAACCGGATGAAGCCGGTTTTTGTGGATGTGCACCCGCTCACCTACACGCTGGATCCGCGTTTGATCAGCGCCAGCGTGACTTCTCGGACAAGGGCGATCATCCCGGTCCACTTGATGGGTCTGCCTTGCGATATGGACCCTATCCAGGCCGCCGCGAGGCGCCACGGACTTCGGATCATTGAGGATTCCGCCGAAACCATGTTTGCTTCTTATCACGGAAAAAAAGTGGGCTCCTTCGGAGAGATCGCTTGTTTCTCCACCTATGTGGCGCACTTCATCATCACCGGAGTAGGCGGATTCGCCACGACCAACAATTCAAAGCTGGCTATTATGCTTCGAAGCCTGGTGAACCATGGCCGGGACTCGATCTATCTGAGCATGTCCGACGATGAAGGAGTCGGGAAAACCAAGTTGCGCGAAATCGCGGCCAAACGATTCTCTTTCGTCCGTCTCGGCCACAGCTTTCGAGCCACGGAATTAGAGTCCGCGATTGGGCTGGGTCAGCTGGAAAACCGGCAACAGATCATCCGCTCTCGGAAGGCGAACGCTGCTTATTTCCTCACCCGTCTAAAACCACTGGAAAAACATCTGCAGTTGCCGCACATTCCCGAGGACAGGGATCACATGTTTATGCTGTTCCCTTTGGTTCTTCGCAATGAACCCAAGCAAGCTTTGGTGAATTACCTGGAGGAGCATTCGGTCGAAACGCGCGATTTGATGCCGTTGGTGAATCAGCCTGTCTATAAAAAACTTTATGGCGCTCGATTGGAAGATCGATATCCGGTGGCCAAACACCTCAACCGTTCCGGGTTTTACATCGGCTGCCATCAGTATTTGAGCCCGCAGGAAAAACGCTACGTGGCCGACACGCTTCTGGCTTATTTTCAAAAGAGACGTCGTTGAAGGTCGTTCATGTTACCCCTACTTATTTCAGCCCAGAATCCGTGGTGGGAGGAGGGGAACGCTTCCCGATCGAGCTGGCAAAAGCCATGAGCCGTTATGTGCAGACGGAGGTCGTGAGCTTCGGGACGGAATTCAAGCGCATCTCAGTGCCCGGATACCCTCCGCTGAAGATCTATCCCCGTTGGAACAAGGCGGACCGCGACAACCCGTTTAACCCGCTCTTCTTACGCGAATTATTAAGCGCCGATGTGATCCACTGCCATCAGTACTGGATCCTCGCCGCGAATTTAGCCATTCTGGGAGGCAAATTACTGGGGAAAAAAGTTTTCGCGACCGACCTGGGGGGCGGGGGAAGGAACCTTGCCTTTTACATCAACCTCACGCGCTGGCTGGATGGCTATCTTCTCCTATCTCAAAATTCCGCGGACCTGGCTAAAAATTGTCTGGCCCCTATCCGTCTGATTTATGCCGGGGTGGATCCTTCGCTTTACAAACCGGCCGGAACCAAAGAAAGGAAAGTCCTCTTCGTGGGGCGGTTCATCCCCAATAAAGGAATCGACGTGCTGATCGAAGCCATGCCGCCGGACGTGCCTCTTCATGTCGTGGGAAACCCCTACGATCAGCGATACTACGAAGATCTGAAACAGCTGGCCGAAGGGAAAAATGTGGTTTTTCGGACCGGCCTATCGGACGCGGAAACCATCGCAGAGTATTCCTCCGCCAGCACCTGCGTTCTGCCGGCCGTGATCAAAAACCGCTATGGAACAGAAGCGGCGAACGTTCAGCTTTTCGCTTTGCCTTTGGTCGAAGCCATGGCCTGCGAGACCGTCCCCATCGCGACGAATTTGTTTGCCCACCCGGAAATCATCGAGGAAGGGGTGACCGGATTTTTGGTCCCCCCCGGGGACCTCGCCACGCTCCGCAAGAAAATCGAGCATGTACTGTCGCATCCGGACGAAGCCAAAACCATGGGACAGCGCGGGAGAGCAGAGGTCTTGAAGCGCTTCACGTGGGACGCCGTCGCTCAACGCTGCCTGCAGGCCTACAGCATGGCCTCTTCCAAGGCCATTTCATGAATTGGAGGCTGTTTTTTCCTCTGATTTTCCTCTTCTCGTGCGTCGACGGCTTTATCAGCAATTTCCTGTACCCGGCCATCCTGCCTCTTCTTTACCGCGATATCCTCGTTTTGCTTGTTTATTTGCTTTTTATTTTTCAGGAGCCGGTGAACCTCCACTTCAACGATTTTTTCAATAGTACGAATCAAAGCTGTTGGATTCTTGCACTGTGTTTCGTGTTCGTCGGATTTCTGCAGATTTTTAACCCAGCCCTTCCGAGCTTGATCGTGGGATTACTAGGATTCAAGACTTATTTCTTTTACTGGCCCTTGGCGGTTCTGGCCTACGCCTACATGAAGGATATCGAAACTGCGCAGCGATTTTTAGGAAAGATTGCGATCCTTTCCATACCCATTAACCTGTTTGGTATTTACCAATTTTTTGCCGGTCCCTATTTCATGGTTGATACTTTCGGTCCAGGATTTGAACGCGCCGTGATCATGGCGGGTTTTGAGGGTGCTATTGACTGGGATGATTCATTCGTGAGGGTGATCGGAACCTTTAGCTCAAGCGGCCAATATGCGCATTTTCTCGTGATTAATATCATGATTTGTTTTGCGCTTTTTCTCGGATCTCATGGACTGCGCAAAAAAAGCTTCCTTGGGTTGGCCTTGTTCCTCAGCTTTGTCGCTCTTCTAACCACTGGAACGCGGGGTGGTCTTTTGCTGGTAGGAACGAGTGTCCTGCTGAGCAGCTACCTTTGCGGGGTAGGTCGTGGTTTTTGGATGGTTTTTATTCTCTCTGGGGGTCTATACTTCGGATTTCATTGGCTTGGAGAATCCGTGATGAAACGCTTTGAAACGCTGCGGGATATGGATATGATCTCGGAGCGCACGATTGAAACGACTCCATTAATGTTCCAAGCTGTCCTGGAATCTAATCCTATGGGTCGGGGCATTGGCATTGCAACTGGTGCTTCACGTCACCTGGTCGGCGAAATGAGCATTGACATCGAAATGGTCGAGAACCATCCGACGAAGTTGCTGCTTGAGGTTGGCATCTTAGGTGCCGCTTCGTTTTATGCTTTTGCTTTTTCTCTGATAATCCATTGGGTCCATAAATGGATTCTGCTTCCTAAAGAAACCCGAACCTTGACGGGTCCTCTTTCTTCTTATTGCTTGGTGGCTCTTGCACTCTCATTCCTGATTGGTGGTTTTGATTCGCCTCCAGGCAGTCTTTATTTTTGGACATTTCTAGGGATTGTGGCAAAAATGGCTGTGATTTCTAAAAAATTGTAATCTATATGGCCATGATGACTGCTTACGGCTACCGAGTCATGCGAGCGCGTCGTCAGGCTACACCGGTGCGTTTTCGCTGGCTTGCAGTGCTCAACGATGCCGTGAACGGTAATTCCGACCTTCACGGCTTGGTCCGTTGTCCTCCTTTGATTCAGCGTTGGAAATCTTCTTCCAAGCGGATTCTGGATGTCGGTTGCGGGCGCGCCGATTTTCATCTGGAAGCACTTTTGACACGGCCTTACAAAGGACTTGTGATAGGTGTGGACCGGGACCATGCAGCCTTAAAAGAGGCTCTTTCGTTAGCGATTACATGTGATTTAGATCGCCAAATTCGCTATGTCTGTGCGTCGGCAGAGGCTTTGCCGTTCCGAGAAGGAGTGTTTGACCAGCTCTTCTTGGTCGACGTCCTGGAGCACCTCCCGAATGATCAGAAGGCCCTGGCAGAGGCCCGGAGAATCCTCCGGCGCGGGGGGTGGCTGGAGATTTCCACGCCCACCCCCTTGTATCCGGTGATCTTCGGCCGGAAAATCCACACTGCCGTCGGTCATGTCCGCGACGGCTACCGGCCGGAGGATCTTCGGCGGCTTCTGAGTGCCGAAGGATTGGAGATTCGCTTGCTGAGAGGAAATACCGGAATCTTGACCTGGCCCTGGATGGCGATTTGGTATCGACTGGCCTGGCTGACGTTGTGGAATCCAAAACGGCAGGTTATGCTGGTCCGGATGGCTGCCCATGGGGTATTGGTCGCCGCCTGCCTTGGGGCCCGCTTGACCCGCTGGCTGGATGGTTTCGGAGGATATTGCTCGAACGACGTGGAAGCCCGAAAAACGGATGCCTAAAGGCCTGATTTTGGGCGGAGGCGTCACCGGCCTGGCCGCAGCCCGAAGTTCCGGCTTTCCGGTTTACGAAGCCCGCCCGGAGGCCGGCGGAATCTGTTCTTCCTATTACCTGCAAGGGTACCGGTTCGAGCGGGGAGGCGGGCACTGGTTATTCGGCGGGGATCCACAAATCCTGGATCTGATCCGCCAGTTGGTACCGGTTCAATCGTACAAGCGGTATTCGGCGGTTTTCTTCTGTAAAAAAAATCTCTTCGTTCCTTTTCCGCTGCAGTATCACCTCTCTTTTCTCAGCCGCCAAACAGCAGACCAAGCCGTCGCGGAGATGGCGGTTTCAGAACAAAAAATCCCGCGGACGATGAAGGATTGGCTTTATGACCGGTTCGGCTCCACCTTGTGCGAGCTTTTCTTCGCTCCCTTCCATGAGCGCTACACGGCCGGACTCTGGAAAAAGATCGCTCCTCAGGACGATTACAAGACCCCCATTCGGATGGACGCCGTGCGGCAAGGCGCCCTCGGCGCGGCGACCGCCGACGCCGGATACAACGTTCAATTCCTTTATCCCCAGGGAGGCCTCGATACCCTGGTGGCCCGCCTGGCTCCTCCCTCCCTCATCCATCTTGGACAAGAGGCAGTCCGCCTGGACGTCGAAGGGCGAAAAGTCTGCTTGGCGGACGGAACACGGCTTCCCTACGATCATCTTCTTTGCACACTGCCTCTCTGTAAGATGGGCTCCTTGACCGGGCTCAAGCTGGGACAGCCGGATCCGTACACATCCGTCATGGTCCTCAATCTTGGAGCGCTCAAAGGAACGCTCTGTCCTTCCCATCATTGGCTGTATCTTCCCGACAGCGAATCCGGTTTCCACCGTGTCGGTTTTTACAGCAACGTCGAACCTTCCTTCTTGCCCGCACAGCCGCGGTCCGACGCGAAGGAGCGGGTTTCCCTGTACATTGAGCGTGCTTATCCGGGCGGAGAAAAACCGTCTTCCGAAGAAACTGCTTCGTTTATCCGTTCCACCATCGCGGAACTCCAGCGCTGGCAGTTCATCGAGGAGGTGGAGGTGGCCGATCCTACCTGGATCGATGTGGCCTACACGTGGTCCATTCCCGGTTCTCCATGGAAAGAAACCGCGCTGGCGGCGCTGGAATCGCATGGAATCCATCCCGTGGGGCGTTATGGCCGGTGGGTCTTCCAAGGGATCGCGGATTCCATTCGGGACGGCCTCATGGCAGGTGCGGCTTTCCGTGCCTCTGAGAATCGCTGAATGCCTGCTCAGGCCCCTCGACGCATCGCTATAGTCACGCGGTATCTTCCTCCTCAAATAGATGGAGTTGGGGATTATAGCTGGCAGCTTGCCATCGCTTTAGCCGAGAAAAAGATCCCCGTGTCTCTGATCACCTCCGCGGGGAGTACTCCCGTTTTTGCTCCCTCCCCTTTTTTAGAGGTCATCCCAACCATAAAAAACTGGGGTATTTTTGGACTAGGATCTTTGACGGCTGCCATCCGCACCTCGAAAGCTACGGTGATCAATCTACAATACGTACCGCACCTGTACGCCCGTCACGGAATCAATCTTGGGATAGTACTGCTGCCGCTGTGGACACGCCTTCGTCTCAAGAAGGTGGTCTTCACGACCTGCCATGAGCTGTTGAGCCGCCGGCCGCTAGGAATAAAGAGCCGGTTACTTCAACTCATCTACCTTCTTCAGGCCTGGTTAATTCTTTGGGGATCTTCGAAAGTGATCGTACCGGTCGTTTGGCAGGAAAATCAACTGCGCCGTTGTTTTCCTCGCTTCTCAAAAAGGATTTGCCGGATTCCAGTCGGAGCAACCATTCCCATCGTGATGCAAACAGCGTCGACCATGTCTCACCCTGAAAAAGGGGCCCCCTTGCTGCCGATCCTTGGAATGTTTGGGACAGGTCCCTGGTGGCATCACGAGATGGCGATGAAAATTCTTCGGGGCTTGCTGGACCAAGGGCTGCGCGTCAAACTTCTCTTTCTTGGAGATATCGAAGGGGTGAACCCTCATCGCTTTCGAAAACTCCGCCAGCAAGAAGCGCATCTGGGGTTAACAGGCTGGGTCGACTGGCCTGGCCGACTTTCGCCTGAGGAGATATCGCGTCATCTGCAACAGGTGGACGTGTTCCTTGCCCTTCAAAGCGCGGGGGTTACAGCCCGCAGTACAGCGTTGGCCTCTGCGCTGGCTCATGGGCTGGCAGTCGTTGCCACGCGCGGTCCAGATGCAGATCTCTGGCTGCTTCAGAGCGGCGCCGTCGCTTCCATTGATCCGGAAGACCTTCCACAAACCATTTGGACGGTGCAAAACTTGATTGTGAACGCTCAAGCAAGGCGCGCGCTCCAGAAACAAGCATTGGACTTTTATCGCGAGAATCTTTCCTGGGAGATGATCCGCTCTCGATTCCTCGAAGCGGTTCAGTCTATAGAAGCGTGAACAGGGCGGGGGTTGTGGACGGCCATTGTCATTTTCTCCAAGATCACTTTGTTATAATTATTCCCGCTGGAACAAACCGTGGCTTTCGAACCATATCGAACACAGCAGAGGAACGATTGATGCGCTATAGCCATTTTATCCTCGGAAGATTTGTATGGGTCTTGGTCTAAGAACGTTTGCTTTTTTCACTCTCGGATTTGGCAAGAAGATCCCCAGCATTCCAGCATCCCAATTCTTCACGGAACAGCACTGTTCCATCGCTCTGGCTATTGGCAAAGAGGTCTCCTACGGAACCTCGTTGTATGAAGAATTACTGTTGGTCGCGCTGGCAGTTCATTCGCAGAGCCGAGTCGTTTTTGAGTTCGGGTCCTTCCTGGGACAAACTTCCTACAATCTAGCACGCAATATCCCTGGCACTGTTTATACGCTGGACCTGCCGGGAAACAGTGCAAAAAAATACTGGAGCGGTAAGCCTGAGGCTTCAAGAATCAGCCAAATTCTTGGAGACTCGGAGATTCTGGACTTCTCGAAACTCTATGGACAGATGGACTTGGTTTTTGTCGACGGAGCGCATACTTATCGCGGAGCCCGGAAAGACTCCGATACCGCCTTGAAACTGTTGGCGAAAAGCGGAATGGTTGTCTGGCATGACTATGCTCCTTGCTGGCCAGGCGTTATACGCGCACTCCATGAGCTGTCTGATCGAATCCCCCTGGTTCATATTGCTGGGACATCACTCGTCGTCTATCTGCGCAACATCAAAATAGACATATCGGGGAGATCTGCTTGAAAGCGTTTCTGGTAAACTTATAGCCTCATGCAAGTCTCTGTTGTTTTGCCCGTTTTTAACGAGGACCAGGTTCTCCCTTTGCTGTATCAAAAACTCAAAGGGGTCCTATCCCTTCTCCCGCATGAGACCGAGATCGTTTTTATCAACGATGGGAGTTCGGACGGTTCCGTGACACTGCTTAAGCAATTCCAAAAGAATGATCCTAACGTTAGGATCATCAGCTTCGCAAGGAACTTCGGCCATCAGATGGCCATCAGCGCCGGACTGCGTTACGCGCAAGGTGACGTTATGATCCTTATGGACACCGATCTGCAAGACCCACCGGAACTCATCCCTCAGCTACTGTCAAAGAATGCGGAGGGCTGGGATGTCGTGTACGCGGTCCGAAAAGCAAGAAAGGAGTCCAGGATTAAGCGCCTCTCTTATAACCTCTTCTATCAAATCCTTCATAAGATTTCTCTTCCCCACATTCCCGTTGATGCAGGGGATTTCTGCCTGATCAATCGAAGGGTCGTAGCATTGATTAACCGCATGCCTGAAAGAACCCGCTTCGTTCGGGGACTGCGCAGCTGGGTAGGTCTGAAACAGACAAAGCTGGAGTACGAGCGAGATACGCGATTCGCCGGATGCTCCAAGTACAGTTGGTGGAAACTAGTCCTTTTGGCTTTGGATGGCATGGTGGCTTTCTCTTATGCGCCATTGCGTATCGCTTCGTTCCTGGGGCTTTGTTGTTCAGGGTTGGCAGCTGTCGGAATTCTGATTTTTGTTTACTTGCGTTTATTTACCCCCATCTTCATTCCAGGCTGGACTTCCATCATCATCGCCGTCTTTTTCATGGGCAGCGTGCAGCTCATCACGGCAGGCATTCTGGGAGAATACGTGGCTCGGATCTATGAGGAAGTCAAACATCGTCCACTTTACATCATCGATGAGATGGTCGGCTTTCCTGCTCCATGAATAACGAGGAGTGGCGTTTCTATGACGAGATGGGGGCTTCCTACTTCTGGCTTGCAGGCAAGAGACACCTGGCCTTGGCCGCGCTGGAAGCGCATGGTGCCCTGGCTGCCTTTCGTTCTAACCCACAGCGTATCTTGGACATAGGCTGCGGGCCAGGCCATGATTTCCACGATTTCAAAGGGCTCGGCCGGATTTACGGAACCGATGTTTCCTGGACCACTCTGGAATCCTACCGGAAAAATGTGGGGCTTGACGCTCCCGCAGTCTGCGCCA
>CAZKNC010000032.1:0-6201 GCA_964553935.1 uncultured Planctomycetia bacterium
TCTCAAAGGACTCAAGGCGTCGGAAAGCCGGTGGGCCCCGCGGCTGAATTTCCTATCGGACGTGGTGGTTTCCGATCTTTGGTTCACGTTGTTGAATTTCGGCGCTTCCGCGAAAGGAGATTTGGAGGAATTTCTAAGAGCGGAAGGAATGGAGGTGCCGCAGACCGTGGATGAAACCGGTTCACCGATCGAATCGCCGGCCATCTCGAAGCCCTTCGTGCTGCTGGTGGGTTCCGCGCTCGTGAGCGGAAAGGGGCAAGAAGGCCCGCCGGTCAGTAGGTTCCTTCAGAAGCTTAAAGAGCATCCGGAATTCGGGCGCTGGTTCAGCGGCATGGAGCTGAAAGGCATCCGGCACCGGCAGGTGAAATCGGAAGAGGTCAGCGACTTCATCCTTTTCCTTTTTCCAACGGCGGGATCCTGAGTATGCCCAAGAGCGCGCTGACTCCCGATCAACAGAAAAAACTCCTCGGGGGCATTCTTGCGGTGGTGGGCGTTGTGGCCTGGCTGCAATTCGTCTTACTGCCTCAGCAGAAACGGCTGGCGGAAGCCCGCAGCGAACAGAAAATTCTGCGAGGTCAATTGGAGCAGCTGAAGATCGGGCTGACGCAGCTTTCTTCGATGGAGGAAGAAATCGCCCGGTTGGCCGGCGAGGCGCAGATGCCTGCCAACCCCAAACCGCCGGAAGAGCAGCTTCCAGCGCTGTTGGAAGAGATCACCAAAGCAGCCCGCCGCGCGCAGGTTCGAGTGGTGGGACAGAAGCCCCAATCCGATCTGGACCAGGCGAGCCCCGGGCCCAGCGGCTATTTGGAGATTCCCATCTTCATCATCGTCGAGGGCGGCTACCATCCGATCGGACAGTTCCTGGACGATCTGGAGAGTTCCTCCAATCTTCTGCAGGTTCTGGATCTGTCGATCATGCCGTTGGCGGATGACCTGTACCGGCATCACGCACAGATCCTCTTCAAGGCCTATCTGATTCCTGCCGGGGGAGGGAAAGATGCCTCACCTTAAAACACCTGCGGCTGCGGTTATTTTCGTGGGGATGATTCTGTCTATGGCGCCAAGGGCCGGCGCGGTTTACAATGCCAAGGGGAAACGAGATCCTTTTGTTCCTTTGTTGACCGCGGAAGGGCAGAGGATCCATCCGCCCGGGTTGGATGAAGAAACTACGGTGGGGGTCAGCGGATTGATCCTGCAGGGGATCGTCTTTGATCCGCAGGGAGACAGCACCGCAGTGATCAACGGCAAGATTGTGCGGGAGCAGGAAGAAATCATCGGCATGCGTGTCATTCGGATACAGCCGTCGGCTGTGGTGGTTCTGGCCGAGGGGCAGGAGCACCGGCTGGAGCTTCATCGGCCGCAATCGGAAACGGCGGAGGAAGAATCCACTCCATGAGCGGAATCAGGCGGCTTCGTTTTTTAATCTTCGCAGTGGGAATCGGGTGGTTCGGAGCGGCGCTCCTGTCGGCCGAAGAAACGGTACCCGAAGTTTCGGGCGCCCAGGAAACCCAGGAGCCGATCCAGGTGGCCCAGCTGGCCGCGTCCGGCCTTTCCCAGACCTCGCTCCTTTCGCTGGATTTTCGGGAGGCGGATTTGCTGACGGTTCTTCAGGCGCTGGCCCGCAAAGCCAAGATCAACATCGTTACCAGCTCAGACGTGGCCGGCACGGTGACGATCCACCTGGAGGATGTCACCTGGGAGCAGGCGCTCGACACCATCGTCCAGACGGCGGGACTGGCGTATGAGAAGCAGGACAACGTTATTTTAGTCACGACGCTGGACGGGATGAAGACCCGTCGGGAAGCGCTGAAAGAGCTGGTGGATATCGAGCCGGTGATCACGAAGGTCATGGAGCTCAAATACCTGGATGCCAACGATGTCCAGGCCTTCCTGGAGCCGCAGTTAACCGGCCAGGGAAAGATTTCCGTTCTGGAAATGACGGGGCAGAAGGGGTGGTCTTTTGGGGCGGCCGAGGGCGGCGGGGGCAGTTCGGAGGAGGAAAAGGAAAGGACCGAACGGGAGAAATCCCGCTCGAAAGCGATTGTCGTGACCGACACCCCCACCACGATCGACCGTTTGGAAAAAATCCTGACCCGGCTGGATGTCATGCCCCGGCAGATTCTCATCGAAGCCCGCGTGATGGAAGTCAACCGGGATCTCCTGCGCGATCTGGGGCTGGAGATCGGGACCGGCAGCAGCTCCACGAGCATCAGCAGTACCAGCGGGTTCGTTTCTTCGACGACCTCCCGCAGTTTCTCCCAGCAGACGCTGGATGAGGTGCAGGGAGCCGACCACGCCACGTTCGGCGGTTCGGTGCTGAATCAATTCCTGAGCCCCTCGACGTTCGTGCCCAAGACCACGGGACTCACGGCCGCCAATACGGGGCTCAACCTCCTGCTGAGGCACTTGGGCGGGACTCAGATGGAACTGCTGATCCGCGCATTGGAGGAGGACGCGCGGACCAACACGCTTTCGGCCCCGAACATCCTGACGCTGTCGGGACAGGAGGCCCGGATCTTGATCGGGGAACGCTTCCCGATCCTCAACACGCAGGTTTCCGGAACGGACACCACCACGACCACCACCACGCTGGAGTATTACCAGAACATCGGGATTGAGCTGTACGTGGTGCCCCAAGTTTCCGGCGACCGGCACATCGACATGATCATTCACCCGGTAGTGTCGGCCCGCACCGGAACGGTAGGGACCAATCAGTACCCGATCCTCGACGTGCGGGAAGCCGAAACGCAGGTTATTCTTGAGCATGGAGAGACGATCGTCATCGGCGGCCTCCTGAAAGACATCAAGTCCAAATCACGGATCGGGATACCGTTTCTTGGAAAATTGCCGGTGGTGGGCGCGCTCTTTTCGCGCCACACCACCGATGCTTCGAAAGTGGATTTGCTCATCTTTATCAACGCCAAAGTGATCGACCCTGGATCGCTCGGACCGGAAGAGGTTCAGCGCCTTCAACAGCAGTATGAGGATTTCTTCCACGACCAGGTTCAGACCCGTAAGAAAAAATCGAGGTCGAACCCCTCTCCGTCCAAGCCCGAAGCGATCCCGGCCCAAAGAAACTTCAGCAGCCGCGACCAGCGTTTTTAAGCGCAGGCGGGATGAATCATGACCAAGACCGTTAAGGCATACGCCCTTTTTCTGCCGGAACTCAAGCAGTTGATTGCCGCCAAGGATCACGCCACGCTCAAGAACGTCCTTCGCGAGATCAATCCGGTGGACCTGGCCGAGGGGTGGAGGGAGCTCGCGCGCGATGAGCAGCTGAAGCTCTTCGCGCTGTTGAGCACCCGCAAGGCCGTCGTCGTGTTCGAAGAGCTGGACATGTCGGATCAGATTTTCCTTCTTCAGTCGCTGGGCGCGGAGACGACCAACCAGATGATGAGCGAGCTGCCGCCCGGCGAGGCGGCCCATCTTCTGCGCAAGCTGCCCCCGCGCGTCATTAAACGCCTCGCCCATCTGGTCAAACGCCAGGAATCGGTGGAGAAGCTGGAGCAGGCGCTGGACTACCCGCGCAACACCGCCGGCTCCCTGATGCACACGGATGTCGTTCGGCTGAAAGAGAATCTCTCCGCCTCCCAGGCGCTGGAACTGATCCGCACGATGACGCGCACGCACGTGCATGAAGCGGGACTGCTTTCCAACGTGTACGTGGTCAACGGCAGCGGGGTGCTGGTGGGCGTTGTTCCGCTTCAGACTCTGGTGGCCGCTCCGCACGACAGCCGGGTGGGAGAGCTGATGACCTCGGCCCGGTTCATCCAGATTGCCGCGACGGCCGATCAGGAGGATGCGGCCCGGCTGGTCTCCAAGTACAATCTGATTTCCGCGCCGGTCGTGGATGAAAACAATCGCTTGGTCGGGGTCCTCATGATCGATGACGTCCTGGACATCATTCAGAGGGAGGCCAGTGAGGACATCGCCAAGATGGCCGGAACCCGGCCGGAAGAATTCGGCGCGCGCAACATCCTGCGCGTGGTCCGCTTGCGCCTGCCGTGGCTGGTGGCCTCGATCCTGGGCGGATTTTTGGTCTCGGTGGTGATTCGGCATTTTGAGGGAACGCTGATCAAGGTGGTGGCGCTGGCCTCTTTCATGCCGCTGATCGCGGCGATGGGAGGCAACGTGGGAGCTCAATCGGCCACGATCATCGTGCGCAGTCTGGCGATGGGCCACCTGCAGTTGAAGGAATGGTCCAAGGCCATGGTCCGGGAATTTTCGGTGGGCATGCTGCTGGGTTTGAGTTATGGCCTGCTGGTGGGCGCTTTCGCGTACCTGCTGTACGGGCAGTATCTGGGGCTTTATTTCGCCTTGGTGGTTTCGCTGGGGATGGTCGTCTCCATGACGGTGGCCGCGACGATCGGAGCGGTGGAGCCGTTCATTTTCGAGCGGATGGGAATCGACCCGGCGACCGCGACCGGGCCTTTGATCACCACGACGACGGATCTCATTGCAACGACCGCCTATTTGGCATTGGCGACAGCGGTTTTGATTTAGGAGGGAAGGATCATGCATCGGTTCAGCCGACTCTTCGCGCTGTGCCTGGCGGTTGGGCTGGCGGTTTCCTCGGCGGCGTTCGCGCAGTACCGGCCGCCGCCTCGGCGGGAAACGGCTCCGCCGGAGAAGGACTCCTTCAGCGATTCGGTGGATCTCGAACGATTCCGCAAGGGGAACATCGATTGGGACACGCAGGAATTGATCGCCAGCGGAATGACGGCTCTTCATGAGGAGCATCAACGGATCTTGCAGGAGTTGGAAGAACTTCAAACGGAAATTCGGAACCTAAAGGAAGGGAAACAATGAAAGAAGTTTTGATCAACGTCGAACCGATGGAGACCCGCGTGGCGGCTCTCGTCGACGGCGATTTCGAGGAATTTTATGTGGAGCGGTCCACGCCGCCTCCTTTGCTGGGCAACGTCTATAAAGGACGGGTGTCCTCGATCGTGCCGGGCATCCGGGCCGCGTTCGTGGATCTGGGCACCGGCAAGAACGGTTTCCTGTATTTGAACGATATCGTCGGGCCCGCGCCCGAAGCGGAAGAGACCGTCCAGGAAGAGGAAGAAAAACCGGCGGTTTCCCCGCTGGAAGGGGCGCCCATGCCCCGAATCCAGGATCTTCTTCGAATCGGGCAGGAGGTGCTGGTGCAGGTGGTCAAGGAGCCGATCGGCACCAAGGGGCCGCGGCTGACCACGCATCTGACCCTGCCGGGCCATTTCATGGTGCTGATGCCGATGGACAACGCGTTCGGCCTTTCCAAGCGCGTGGAGGATGCCAAGGAGCGGGAGCGGCTTCGGGCCATCGTCAAGGCTCTGCGCCCGCCCGGAGACGTGGGGGTGATCATCCGGACCGCCGCGCAGGGCGCGAACCGGCGCCAGCTCGCGCGGGACATGCGCTTTCTCCTCAATCTCTGGAAGCGGATCAAGGCCCGCTCCGTTCAAGCGGCGGCGCCCGCGCTGATCCATGAGGAATACAACCTGCCGCTGCGGATCGTGCGGGACAACTTGAGCGACGACGTCAAAAAGATCATCGTCGATTCCAAGAACGAGTTTCACCAGATCATGCGGTTCCTGGCTCAGACCGAGCCGCAGATGCGCCACCGCGTGGAGCTTTACCAGCAGGACATCCCTCTGTTCGAAAAGAAAGGATTGGAGCGGGAGATCGAAAAGATCTACAACCGCCGGCTGGAACTGCCCAGCGGCGGCACGGTCGTGATCGAGCAGACCGAGAGCTTGGTTGCCATCGACGTCAACTCCGGCAAGTTTACCGGCCGGCGCAATCTCGAGGAGACCGCGTTCGCCACGAACATGGAGGCGGCCCGGGAGATTCCCCGGCAGCTGCGGCTGCGGGACCTGGGCGGAATCGTGATCATGGATTTCATCGACATGAATTCCCAGTCGCACCGCCAGAAGGTGTTCAACGCTCTTCAGAATGCCATCCGGAAAGACAAGGCGAAGACGAACTTAAGCTTCTTGTCGGAGTTCGGCCTGGTGGAGATGACGCGCCAGCGGGTCCGCCGCTCCCTGGAATCGGTCACCTTCCAGGATTGTCCAACGTGCCAGGGGCGGGGATCCATCCGGTCGGCCGTCACCGTTTCAATTCTGGCGCTGAGGAAGATCCGCTCCACGTTCCACGCGTCCAAAAAAGAAGCGGTAGAAGTGACCTGTCATCCGGACCTGGCTTCGCGGCTGTTCAACG